>JBGSLY010000258.1:0-7962 GCA_041740435.1 Parasphingorhabdus sp. | reverse complement strand
GGCGGCAGTGCGCATTCAGCCCGACATGTTGACGCGGCGGCTTCAGGAAGCGCAGCAGCGGTTGGCACAGGGCTGGCGTTTGGCGGAAAACCTGCATCCGGACAGGCCGCTTAAATTCGGCTATGCGAGAGTTTCAGCCAGCGATGGCACTGTAGTAACCAGCACGGTGGCCGCGGCCAAAGCTAGGCTCCTCACGCTTCATTTCGCCGATGGTACGATTGATGCCCGGACCGGTGCGGATGGAGGTGACACGGATGCAATAAGTCGTTCCAAAGCGGCGACCCGCAACAAAAAACCGGCAGACCACCGTCAGGAACAATTGTTTTAGACCGGCCAATGTGATTTATGTCACCTTGAAAATTGCGTCCGTAAATGCGCCATAAACCTGCGCTGTGATAGGAAATACCGATGTTGATGTCGAACCGTAACCGCACTGCAAAGCTGCACTATATGGCCAATGGCTTTCGTCTGCTGTCGCCCGGCGACCATGTGTTGTGCGCGGTGACAGGACAGGCGGTTGCGCTGGAAGAACTGCGCTATTGGAGCGTGGAGCGGCAGGAGCCTTATGCCAGCGCGGAAATTTCGGTACAGGCCCATTTGGAGCAATTGCAGGCATGAAAAAACCTCTGATTTTTGCGGCTTCGATGCTTAGCTTGCTCTCCATCCCGGCGGCACATGTATGGGCCGAAACCGCGAATGAAGAGGCACCATCCAGCTTTCGGCAAGCTGCCAGCATCGGTTTTTCTGGCGAGGCGATTCAGGGCGGCGTTGTGCTGGGCGATGCGCCATCGGGAACGGTTTCACTGGCATTCGATGGCGCGCCGGTCCCGATGGATAGCGACGGTAAATTCATCATTGCCTTCAACCGGGATGCCGGACAATCGGCGCAGTTGGTCGCGACGCTTTCCGACGGGCAGCAGGTCCGGAAATTCATCAATATCGCGCCGCGCAACTGGAAGATCGAACATGTCGCGCTAGCCCGCCGTGCGACCACCGCCAGCGCGGATTTTCAGGCACGCCGCGCCGGGGAACTGGCCCAAATCAACGGCGCACGCCGCATTTCCAGCGACAGCAAGGGTTGGCGGCAACGCTTTATCTGGCCGGCAAAGGGCCGCATTTCCGGAATGTTTGGCTCACAGCGAATCTACAACGGCGATCCGGGCAGCTATCACAGCGGGATCGATATCGCGGCGGGTGCCGGTGCCTATTACGTCGCTCCTGCCGATGGCGTCGTTATGCTCGCAGTATCCAGCCCGTTCACGCTGGAGGGCAATTTGCTAATGATCGACCACGGTATGGGCCTCAATAGCGCCTTTCTACACAGCGCCAAATTGCTAGTAAAAACCGGTGATATGGTCAAACGCGGCGACCCCATCGGCATGATCGGTCAAACCGGCAGCGCCACCGGCCCGCACCTGCACTGGTCGATGAAATGGAACGACGCCCGTATTGATCCGATCTTGCTGACCGGGCCGATGGAATAGGGCCAATGGAATAAGGGTCTAGTTCACAATCCGCCGAATTTTGAAGGCTTTGCCGTCATTGACCTTGGCAATATAGGATCCCAGAGCCCCTTTTTCGATGGTGATGCTGTCGCCGGCTCGGGGCGTGCGCATATAGGCGGACGCCTCGGTTTGCAGCCAGGTCGCTCCGTCCTCCAATGTAAACACATACTTGCCGTCCCGCTGTGACCGGACGTTGGTGATTTTTGCCGTCAGCGTGCTGGCGCCCGCAGGATCATCGTCACCAAACAACCTGATTCGCGGCAGCGAAAGCCCGAACAGGCCTTTGCGCGCCTCTTCGACTTCGGCGCGGTCGGCCATGACCAGTTGGTTGGACTTCTCGGCTTCATCTAGCTCGGTCACCTTCGAATCATAACAGGCCAGTCGCTGTGTTGGATCGGCGATGGATTTACAGGCGACCAGATCGTCGAAAAGCTTGGGACGAGGCAATTCCTTATCCTTCGCGGATAGTGCAGCCGCAGACAGGGCCAGCAAGCCAATGACTGCCAAGGCAGTTGCGGTTTTTATTTTTGTCTGAAAATTTCTTACCATCTTATCATCCTGAAATTTTATTAGGTCTAGGAAGCTTCGGTAGCAGCAAACGATATGCAGCAGACTCCTGAACGAAATTTGTATAAAGTGTCTTAGCATCGGACCGACAAAAATCCAGCAGCGTTTGACCCTCTATTCCCAGTGTGGCAAAATAGTTACATTGCCAACAAAACCGCCAGAAAAGCTGAACCTGCGCTTTACAGAACATGCACTTTGCGGCATCGCACCATCATCCCGATGGGTGTTTTGCGCGTTTTCAACGTGCGAAATAACCCATCGGCTAACCAATGAGCCATGCCGTGTGGGGATATGGCTCTCCAGAATAAGGGACTGGAAACACATGAAAAAATATTCAAACCTGAAGGCCAGTGTTGCGCCAATGGTATTGGGCATCGCGCTGGTTTCGGCTCCTGCCTACGCGCAGGACGATGAGTCGGAAGCAGATGCCGTCATCGTCGTAACCGGTTCGCGTATCACCAACCCCAATCTTGAGCTGTCAAGCCCGGTTGGCGTTGTAACGTCCGAAGAACTGGAACTGAAGCAAACCAACACGGCTGAACAATTCCTGCGCGAACTGCCTTCCGCTGTTCCTAGCATCGGTTCTGCGGTGAACAACGGCAACGGCGGTGCGTCGTTCGTCAACCTTCGCGGCGTTGGCTCGGTTCGTAACCTTGTTCTGTTAGACGGTCGCCGCTTCACTCCTGCGGACACCACGGGCCGCGTTGACCTTAACAACATTCCTCTGGCGGTTATTGAGCGGACCGACATCCTGACCGGCGGTGCGACCACCACTTATGGTGCGGACGCGATCGGCGGCGTTGTCAACTTCATCACCAAGAAGGATTTCTCGGGTCTTGAAGCCACCGCTAGTCAGCAGATCACTGAAGAAGGCGATGGCAACATCTTCCGCGCTGAAGTCACCATTGGTGCCAATTTCGACGATGGCCGTGGTAACGCGGTGTTCAGCGTTGGTTATCAGGAAGCCGACCCGGTATTCCAAGGTGACCGCAGCTTCTCCATCGACAACATCAGCGCTTTCACAGGCAATGCTGGTGGTTCGTCGGCAGCTGTGCCTGCTTTGATTATTGGGCCTGGTACGTTTGGCCAGATCAATGCGGCCGGTACGGATATCGTCCCCGGTGTTTTTGACCGTCCTTACAACTTCAACCCCACCAACATTTTCCAGACGCCTTTTGAGCGCTTCAACATGTACGGTGCGGCTCGCTATGAAGTCAGCGATGCGGTAGAAGTGTTCACTCAGGGTGTATTTTCGAAAAATACCGTTTCGACAATCATTGCTCCCGGTGGCTCGTTCTTTAACACCTATCGGTTTAACCTCAACAACCCGACCATTCCTGAAGCTATCGCTGCACGTTTCGGTGCGGGACTTGGTTTGACTGCCGCGCAATATGCTGCTGCGCGTAATACCCAATTCGGCCCAACATTGGCCGATGGTTCGCCGAACCCCGATTACGTAGAATTCAGCTCGCAGGTTCGTCGTCGTTCGGTTGAGGCGGGTACCCGTGACTCCAACTTCACCACAACCATGTTCCACATCGTTGCCGGTGCACGTGGTGCAATCACCGATACGATCAACTGGGAAGTATCGGGAAGCTATGGCGAGAGCGAAAATGTTCAGCGTCAGACCGGTTTTGCTCGTTTGAGTACTCTTGGTCCAGCTCTACGTGCTCTTCCGAACGGTCAGTGTATCGCTCCTGCTCCTGCTGGGTGCGTTCCTGTCAATCTTTTCGGAACCGCTGGTTCAATTACGCCAGAAATGATTGCCTATGCGTTTAGCGCAGAACAGTTTGTTTTCAACAACGCTTCACTGGCTCAGGCTCAGGCTCTGATCACTGGTGATCTGGGTTGGGGTATTTCTGAAACACCAATTAGCTTTGCTGTTGGTGCAGAATTCCGAGAGTTCAAAGCTACCCAGCGCAGCGATGACGCTTCCAAAACCCCCGGTGAAGTCATTGGCGGCGGCGGCGCGGCTCCAGACATTAACGGTAAGTACAATGTCCGTGACGTGTTCGGCGAAGTGGCAATCCCGATTTTTGAAGGTCAGCCCTTTGCAGAAAGCTTAACGCTGGAATTGGGTGGTCGCTATTCCGATTACTCCACTGCTGGTACCAACTTCACTTGGAAAGCCGGTGGTAGCTGGGAGCCCGTAGTTGGTCTATCGATCCGTGGTAACTATCAGCGTTCGTCGCGTGCGCCGAACATTGGTGAATTGTTCACACCAGTTACGACGGGCTTGTCTAACCTTACCGCTGATCCGTGTCAGGGTGCGGCTCCGAGAACCAATGCAGCACTGGCAGCAGTCTGTATTGCTCAGGGTGCTCCTGCTGCAATCGTCAATGCCGGCGGTATTCTGCCGCCAGCAGCAGGTCAGATCAATATCACGACCGGTGGTAACCCCAATCTTGGCGTTGAAAAGGCGACCACTTGGACGGTTGGTTTTGTTGCAGAGCCGATGTCGAACCTGTCGATCTCACTCGACTATTTCAACATCAAGGTTACCGACGCCATTTCGTCGGCAACTGTTGGAGACGTGATTGGTGGATGCTTTAACTCAGGCAATCTGAACTTCGCTGCAAATCCGCTGTGTCAATTGATTGAGCGCAGTTCCTTTACCGGTGGTCTAGACGGTTCGCCAAACGAAGTTCGTGGTTTGCTTTTGTTCCAGTCCAATCTGGGCCGGATCGCGACTGACGGTGTCGATCTTAGCATCCGTTACAAGACGGACCTGACCGAAAATATCGTTCTGAACTATGGTTTTGACGGTACCTGGACCAACAAGAATACCTTCCAAGCGTTCCCAGGAGCGATCAATCGCGATTGTATTGGGTTCTACAGCGTAAACTGTGGATCGATCCAACCGAAAATCGCTTTCAACCAGCGCCTGTCGGGCACGTTCAATGAAGAGTTCACTCTGTCGTTGGCGCATCGCTACATCGATGGCGTTGAGTACGAACCGCTTCAGCTGATCGACGATATTGCTGCTGGCGGTGGTCCTCTGGCTCAGTTCCTGACCATCCCTGCCGAGCATTATTTTGATCTGGCAGGTCGTTGGGAAATTACTGATAACGTCACTGTGACCATGACCGTGTCTAACTTGCTGAACAACAAACCGAAGCTGGTTGGTTCGGACGTTGGTTCGACTGCGTTCAACAGCGGTAACGTATATCCGTCGACTTACGACGCGCTGGGCCGCCGTTATGCAGCGAGCGTAAAGTTCAAGTTCTAAGCTTTGCCAAATTAAAAAAAGGGCGGTGCGATTGCGCCGCCCTTTTTTTTTGTGTATCGAGGTCGCATAGCTTCAGAGGAGTAGGTTTGATGAACAAGTGGATGATTGGTGGCTTGGCGGTGTCTGCACTCACACTGTTGAGCTCAGCTGCGATTGCCCAGCAAGACACTGTTGCGCCGATAGAGCAGACAACCGCAAAGCCGAAAAAAATTACTGATCGCAATGATCCCGACTATGTACGTTGCCGCAATGAGGAAATCATCGGCACGCGGGCACGCAAGAACCGGGTGTGTATGACCAACCGTCAATGGGCAGAAGTGGCGCGCGGCGGCAATGAAATGACGGAAGAATTTATCCGTAGCCACCGGTCTGGCCTTAGCGGTAGCTAAAATCCAACTATCTAAACAATTTGGCAGATATATCCAAATTGATGCCTTGTTGCTCGGCCACGGCAACGCACCACTGGCAGACTAGATCAATTTCCTCGCCATGTGCGAGTTGCATGGCTTGCTGCTCTTGGCTTCGATCATTGGCGTTGAATTGAGTCTTTGACTTTGAATGTGTGGTGAAAGCCGGTCCTGCTAACACCTGCGCAATGATATCGGCATCGAGATGCAACTCAAAATGTTCTACCAAGCGCACAAACACGTCGTGTTGATTGGCCAATAGGGTGTCGCTGTCGAGGATTTTGATCCGCTCTACACCAAATTCCTTGACCATTGTGTTGAAGATTTGGTGCTGTGACAACCAACCCAACGCTGCGACCTGCAGGTCGGTCAAACCCAGTAATTCTTCAGTTGAAAATCCGCCGACCAGAAAACCGTCCTTTGCTGCATGGATCAGAGCTTCTCTCACCCATCGTCTTCCCCACAGCCCCTTTTTGGTGATGGACTGAAGATACGATTCGATGGGAGCATAGAGAAGCAGCGCATGTGCATCGGGACGAAGTTTCATCAATCCGGGTGCTAAGGGCGTGACCAGATTGGACGGCTTGATGATGATCGCCGATTCCGAAGTGAACGGCCTGGACAGTAAGGACAATCCCAGATCAGCGATATGAACCAATCTGCCGGGATCAGCCTTCCGCCGCCTCCAACCCACAAGGTCATTAAGCAAAACCGGCTCTTTGAGACCCATCGAAATTCCCGGAATATCGAATGCCCGGGCCAGCATCGTAGAACAGCAATAGGCTGAATGGAAAATAAAGTGAATAGGTACAGTGGGAAGCTCTGAAACGGGGATTGAACTGGCTGGAACCTCCCCGAACGGTATATTTTTTGGAAGATGCTCGTCAGTTATGAAAGTTAATTTCCTATGCTGTGCAAGCGGTAGGTCAATGAAACGGAAACAGTCGTTGGTCTCATTATATCGGTGTGCCAGATACCTGCCGCTCGACAGGATGGTGGCTGAATCGGGCAGAGATTGCGCCATTGTGGGATGCTACCGCTTCCACATCCGGGCCAGATTGAACTGCACCGCCTGTAACCGGGTGTAGTTTTCATGCTGCATCGACAATCCCTCCAGAGCCGCCACTTCATTCAAGTCATAGAGCAGGTTGCGTTTGGTGACATCGGCAATCTGGCTCTGAATAAAGGTTATCGCGACCAGGCGCTCTCCGGCAGTAACCGGTTCGACCTCGTGCAAAGTGTAGGATGGATAGACAATCGCGGTGCCCGGCAATCCCTTGAACCGCAAATCTGCTTCTCCCAAACACACATGCAATGCGCCGCCTTTGTAATCATTGGGTTCGTTGAGGAAGATGGTACAACTGACATCGGACCGTAGTGGCCCATCGGGCAGCGGAATGGCCGCGCTGTCGGGGTGCAGGCCGTAATGCATGCCCGGAATATAACGTGTAATCAGAGGCGGTGCGATCCGGGCGGGAAAGGCGAAATCGACAAATTCTTGGTTCCGGATCAGCGCATCGAGCATGATCTGTGACGAACGCTGATACCCGTCGGCGTCGTGCAGCTGCAGATTATTTTTCACCTTGGAATGCGGATTGCTGATTTTCCCATCTACAAATTTCGCCTGGCCCGCGATTTCACGCAACTCGCGAACTTGCGAAGGGTTTAGCAATGATAATTGTTTGAACATTCAGCGCCCCTCTCCGGATATATGCATCACATCGGCAATCCATGGCGATTCTTTTGCCAAACCGTCAACCCAGTTCAGTATCCTGCGAATTTCGACTTGATATTTCTGCGCCGATTCACGCTGTAATTGGCGGCGCAGGTTACTATCGTAAGCGTGTTCCGGGGCTTTAGAATAGCTTTGAAGGATCGGACCGGCGGTTATGCTGGCTATGTGCTGCGAAGACATGGCTAAACCAAAATGAGTGTTCAGTTCAGTGAGGGATGCTGCTGGATCAGATACAAACTTTTCGAAATTCAGCCACATAACGTTCGAAGATTCGGGAATCCGGACCAGTGCGGTGATCATTTCGCACATCCAAGCCATAGCAACCCTGCCGATGGGATCAATCTGCCACAGCTGTAAGTCCCACCCCGGCAGCAACTTTGCAAGGCGTCCAATCCGCATCCCAGCCATGCCAAGCGTTTCATGCATCGAAGCTTCACCGGCAAGGATGGTTTCGAGATACCGCTCCAAGGGAACGTAGACAAAAAGGGTTCGCGCACCATCATGAGTTAATTGATCAGC
>JBGSLY010000257.1:0-3381 GCA_041740435.1 Parasphingorhabdus sp. | reverse complement strand
GGTATATTGCTTGCCGCCGGACCAAATGTCGCTGTCATGGCCAAGGACAAAAAAGCCAAGGAATTTGTAGTCGTCAACGAAGATGTTGGCGTGCCGGTGTTCGCCTATGACATCACCGACCGCCCCTATGAGGTGATCGGTGAAGTGACTGCCGGTGTCCGCAAGGCAACGGTGTTCAGCAAAGAGGCCAGCCAAGAAAAAATCTATAAGGAATTGTGGGAGCGCGGCGAAAAATTGGGGGCTGATGCGATCATCAATGCCAAATACGGCGATAGCCATATCAGCGCGATGAGCTGGGGCAAAACCAACGCCACCGGCACCGCGATCAAGTTTTTACCGGTGCCAACAGATGCACCTGCGCCTGCCCAATAAGCAGGGCATTCGATAAAAGGAAAAGGGGCTTTTCAGCCCTTTTTTTTACTTTCGCATCCCCAACAACCTCAACCGCAGCGCGTTCAGCTTGATGAAACCGGCTGCATCCTTTTGGTCATAGGCCCCTGCATCATCTTCAAAAGTGACCACTTTTTCGCTGTACAGGCTGTTTGGCGATTTGCGGCCCACAACATCGGCATTGCCCTTGTACAGTTTCAGCCGCACCGTTCCCGATACCTTGGCCTGGCTATGGTCGATGGCGGCTTGCAGCATCTCGCGTTCGGGGGCGAACCAGAAGCCGTTATAGATCATTTCGGCATATTTTGGCATCAGCTCGTCTTTGAGATGCGCTGCGCCGCGATCTAGGGTGATGCTCTCTATCCCCCGGTGCGCCCGGGCGTAAATTTCGCCGCCGGGAGTTTCGTACATGCCGCGCGATTTCATGCCGACAAAGCGGTTTTCGACTAGATCGAGGCGTCCAATGCCATGCTTGTGACCCAGATCGTTGAGCGCGGCGAGCAGCGTCGCCGGGCTCATCGCCTTTCCGTTCAAAGCCGTGCCATCGCCGCGTTCGAAGTCGATGGTGATATATTCCGGGCTATCCGGAGCGTTTTCGGGATTCACGGTCCGAGAATAGATATAGTCGGGGGTTTCCTCCCACGGATCCTCCAGCACTTTTCCTTCCGAAGAGGTGTGCAGCAGATTGGCATCGGTCGAAAACGGGCTTTCTCCACGCTTGTCCTTGGGTACAGGAATCTGGTGCTTTTCGGCGAAGTCGATCAGCGCGGTGCGGCTGGTCAAATCCCATTCGCGCCACGGGGCAATCACCTTGATGTCGGGGTTGAGCGCATAGGCGCTGAGTTCAAATCGGACCTGGTCATTGCCCTTTCCGGTGGCGCCATGCGCAATCGCATCTGCACCGGTTTCGGCGGCAATTTCGATCAGGCGCTTGGAAATCAAAGGCCGGGCGATGCTGGTGCCGAGCAGGTAATCGCCCTCATACCGCGCATTGGCACGCATCATCGGAAAGACAAAATCGCGGACAAATTCCTCGCGCAGGTCGTCGATATAGATGTTCGCATCGGGAACGCCCATCAGCTTCGCTTTGGCCCGGGCTGGTTCCAACTCTTCGCCCTGTCCCAGATCGGCGGTGAAGGTGACCACCTCGCATCCATATTGGGTCTGTAACCATTTCAGGATCACGCTGGTATCGAGGCCGCCGGAATAGGCGAGGACCACTTTTTTGATCGAATCTGTCATCGGTATTGTCCCTGGGTCATCATTTGCGCGGCGCGTATCAGTGTGGACTATCGGGTGCAATGGGATATACTTCTGCTCGGCCAGATCGAGGAGAGGAAACGATGGCTAAAGTGGAACTGAAAACCAAGCCAAACACTGCCGATGTGGAGAGCTTTGTAGCAGCGGTCGAACCAGCGTCGAAGCGAGCGGATGCTCAGAAACTGCTGGCGCTATTCAGCCGGTTGACCGGGGAACCGGCTACGATGTGGGGGCCGTCGATGATCGGATTTGGTTCTTATGATTACCGCTATGACAGCGGGCATTCGGGAACGGCGCTACGGTCGGGTTTTTCCCCGCGCAAGGCGGCGATATCGCTCTACCTGATGGGACGACGTGCCGATCCAGAAACTGAGGCCAAAATGGCTGATCTGCTCTCCCGTTTTGGAAAATATAAAGAGGGCAAGGCATGTCTTTACGTCAACAAGCTGGCGGACATTGATTTGACGGTTTTGGAGGAGATGATTGCCCTGTGCTGGGCGGCAATGAACAGACATCATCCACACGCAACCTGAAGGCGCGCGGCGGCATGTGCTGAACCCAAACCATAGCACTAGATTTTTTGTTACGAATCTGTTAAATAGGCTTTGGTGACGGGCTGGATGCAACGGAATGTGTCCAGTCCTTTGCGTTTATCACGAAAGGAATTTCCGACGGGTCGGAAGCGATTTGGGTTGACGGATCGTATATTTCACAGATTTGGAAAGGTTTTTTGATGGCTGCAAATGCGCTGTCTTTCGACGTGGGCGATTATGTTGTGTACCCCAAGCACGGGGTTGGCCGGGTAATCGATCTGCAAAATCAGGAAATCGCTGGCATGCAGTTGGAACTGTATGTGCTGCGTTTCGAAAAGGAGCGCATGACGCTGCGCGTTCCGATGAACAAGGCCGAGAGCGTTGGTATGCGGAAACTGTCTTCCGACAAGACGCTGCGTGAGGCGCTGGAAACTTTGAAAGCCAAACCTAAGGTCAAGCGATCGATGTGGTCGCGCCGGGCGCAGGAATATGAAGCGAAGATCAACAGCGGTGATCTGGTCTCCATCGCAGAAGTGACCCGCGATCTGTTCCGCGCTGATGACCAGCCCGAGCAAAGCTATTCCGAGCGGCAGATTTTCGAAGCCGCTTCTAGCCGTCTGGCCCGCGAATTGGCCGCGATGGAGGGTGTGGACGAACCGACCGCGCTGAAAAAGCTTCTCGTCATCCTGAACGAAGCCGCGCCGCAATATTACGAAAACGCCTGATCGATTCTAGCGGATCGTATCAAAAAAGGGGACTGCCCAACCGGGCGGTCCCTTTTTTGTTGCGCGAGAGATTTTCATGCTGTATTAAGACAGCAATACACTATGGAGGTTCGGATGAAGAAAGCATGGATTGTGGTAGCCCCTTTGTTTCTGGCGGCTTGCGGCAGCGGGATTGCGTCAATGGCCAGCGGCGGACTGTCCGATGGCGAGACGATTGGCGATAGCGCCGCGACGATTGAGAGCTTTGCCTCGGTCGCGCTATTGGGTCCGGACAATGTGGTTTTCACCACTGGCGACAGCTATTCGATCAAGGCGGAGGGCGATGCCGATACCATCGCCAAATTGCGCTTCAAGATCGACGGTGACACTCTGAAAATCGGTCGAAAAAGCCAGGGTGCGTCATGGTCGTCGGATGACGGCGTTACCATCTATATCACCGCACCCGCGCTGTCGAAGGCGGTACTTGCCGGGTC
>JBGSLY010000256.1:0-1639 GCA_041740435.1 Parasphingorhabdus sp. | reverse complement strand
AACATGCGCCGGGGATTTGCGCTTGGCGAGCGCGAGCATGGTCCCTGCCACGGCCCCTGCCCCGCCCATATCCCATTTCATTTCTTCCATACCCGCCGCCGGTTTAATCGAAATACCGCCGGTATCGAACGTGACCCCTTTGCCGACGAGCGCCAGCGGCTTTTTCTTCACGCCGCCGCTACCGTCCCAACGCATCGCGAGCAGCCGGGGCGGACGCACTGAACCTTGCGAAACACCCAAAAGCGCACCCATGCCTAGTGCTTCCATTTCGGCCTGTCCCAAGACGGTAAACTCCACACCCAGCGCGCGCATTTCCTCGCAGCGTTCGACAAAGCTCTCCGGATAAATAACATTAGCGGGTTCGGATACCAATTCGCGGGTCAAGGCAACGCCGTCGGCCAAGGCAGACAGGTGAGTCCATTCCGCGCTATCATCAAATCCCCCTTTGACCACGCCGATTTGGGTAACACTGGGTTTGGCATCGTCGGACATTGTGGTGCGATATTTATCAATCCGCCAGCTGCGCAACTTCATCCCGAACAGAAACCTCGCAATCTGCGCAATCGAAAGATCGCTTGGCTCGACCGTTACTGACGCGACGCCTGATGTCAGAAGCTTGGCAATCGCAGCCCCGCCAGCAGATTCGAGATCGCGTTGGGATCCTTCGCCGACACCAGCCAGAACAACCCGAACGATCATCCCGTCCTGATTGACGAAAGTTTCAAACACCGAGCCCGCGGTACCCTTAAAGCGGCTTTTCAGCGCGCCGTCCTTGACCAGCGCGGCTTGGTCAAGATGGAGTTCCACCGAGTCCAACCGGTCCTGTTGCACGGCAAAAACGATGGCATCCTGACGGACGGGCCGGGCGGCAAATGCTTCAAATTTCATTGGGTATCGAGCCTTTTTGTTTCATTCTGGCCTCGACAATGACCGACGCCCTCTCGTGCGCTTCATGGAATATCGCCGCTGCTTTTGCAATGGTGCAGCAGAACGCGTTTTGGCACCGGCCCCGCCGCAATCTTGGCAATGGGAATTGCAGTACAAGCCGTCCGGTGCAATAGGCGGGAGAATCGCGCCACCTAGGAGTTTCAGAATCAGGCATGAGAGTTTCGATGGTCTTGATTGCTGCTCTGGCCTCCGCCGCGTCCTTGGCTATGGCACCAGGTCTGCGGGCTCAGACAGCGTCTGCTGCTCCGACGGCTGCTCCTGCGATGGGCAGCGAAGAAATCGCTTTTTCCGCCGATGCTATCGATTACGATTTTGACAATGATGTTGTTACTGCCAATGGCGGAGTGGTTCTGAAGCGGGAAGGTTATGCGCTTTATGCGGATAAAGTTGTCTGGAACCGGAAAACTGGCGACGTCACAGCAAGCGGCGCGATCAAAACAGTCAGTCCAGACGGCGACATCGCCTATGGCGATTCCATTGTAGTCACCGACACCCTGCGCGACGGCATCGTCGAAAATCTGTTGCTGGTATTGGAAGATGGCGGTCGACTAGCGGCAAAAAGCGGGGACCGCAGCGAGGATGGATCGGTCACGCTTACCAATGCGGCCTATACCGCTTGCGCTGTGGTGGATTCGGCGGGCTGCCCCAAAAATCCCAGTTGGCAGATCAAAGCGGTCAAAGTCCGCTACGA
>JBGSLY010000255.1:0-4085 GCA_041740435.1 Parasphingorhabdus sp. | reverse complement strand
TTTTGGCGGCCAGATTGGGTGCGCTTTCGGGAGATATGGCGGCTGGGACTGCCGATTGGTGTCACCATGGGCTTTGAGGGCGGGGTGTTTGCGATTGCGATCCTGCTGATGGGTTGGATCGACGAGGCGTCGGTGGCGGCGCATGCGATAGCGCTGCAGGTCGCCTCGCTGACCTTCATGGTGCCGATGGGGCTGGCACAGGCGGCAACGGTGCGTGTCGGCCATGCCTTTGGTCGCGGTGATCCAGAGGGCATTACGCGCGCGGGTTGGACCGGGTTCGTGCTGGGCACCGGTTTTATGGCGGTGATGGCGCTGCTGATCTATCTCTTTCCCGAGCCGCTGATCGGTATTTTTGTGACACCGAGTGATGCGGAGAGCCTGAAGGTGTTCGATCTGGCGGTCGGTTTTCTGTTGATCGCTGCAATTTTCCAGATAGCCGATGGTGCGCAGGTGGTTGGCGCGGGCATGCTGCGCGGGCTCCACGATACCAAGGTGCCAATGTTTTTCGCCGCCTTTGGCTATTGGGTAGTCGGCATCGGCGTGGGTGCCCTGCTGGCGTTCCAATACGGTTGGGCCGGGATCGGAATCTGGACCGGACTCGCCACTGGTCTAGCCGTGGTGGCGGTAATGATGCTGATCCGCTGGTCGCTCAGGGAGAAGTTGGGGTTGATCGGGGGACCTGTTCCGGGACAAGCCCCCCTCTTGCATCACTAAATTTTCAATCAGATCGTCTGTGCCCGGTTTTCGTCGCGGTGCTTTTTCAGATATTTCATGAACGGCGTGCCGCCGGTGCCGACATCGGTGTCGTTGCCGGGGCCGGATGCCGCCTGTTTGTTGATATAGCTCGCCGCATATTCCAGATGGCGGGTGCGAAAGCGAGCGACCTGCTCGACATTGACGTTAAATGCAGCACGTAAAGCGGCATCGTCCGCCGCGATGGCATATTCGCGCAAATGGCTTCGCGCGCGCATATCCTCGATAAACCGGCGGTGCGGGACGGGGCGATAGCTGTGCAATTCGTCGAGATATTCGCGCAAGGGATCATTTTGGTGCACCACCTGAAACAGCGCATCCATCGACGGCACAATCGAACTTTGTGATCCCGTCTGGCCGCGAAATGCCTGCCCCAGACCGGCAAACCTCTCCACGCCTTCGTAAATCAATCCGTCTGGCAACGCGGGATTGTTCTTCCATCCGTGGATAAAGGGGCGGACCCGCTGATAATAGATATAGGGGTCGCACCGCTCCGGCATCCGGTCGAAGATCGCGTTGATCGCGTCCCAATGCGCGTTCATTTCCACCAGCAGGTCGGTGCAGCGAGCGGCATTTTTCTGGGCCGAGGCATCGACCAATTGGCAGGCCAGATCAAGCACCTGTCCGGCCCGCGCCTCAATCGCGACATGGATCAGCACGAACCAGTTCTCATCCTGACCGCCGAGAAAATTCTGCCGCATGATGATATTGTCGAGCGCGATGGGGGCATTGCGGTCGATGCGGTCCCAATTGTCGAGCACATAGCTGGAATAGGGCAGCAGCGGCGCTTGGTCGAGCCGTTCGGCCAATGCGACCATGGGGCGCGCCAGATTGGCGGGCAGGTGCCGGGGCGCTTCCGCTTCTCCCCAGACATAGGCCTGAACCAGAAAGCTGTAGCGGACCATGGCGATCCGGACCTGCTCTTCCGGGGCATGTGCCGCCCAATCGGAAAGGTCGGGCTCGGGCAGTTGTTCCAGCCATTTGCGGACCTGACCGCTGGTCAGCCAGCCCGATAGCTGTTCCGCCGCCGCAATGATCGGCGAAAATTGTTCGGGCAGGGCGATGTCGGAAAATTCGAATGAAGACAAAAATCCGCGCGACGCGGACATGCCATAATCAGCCAATTTCATGGGTGTGCTCTTTGGGCCAGACGCGGGTTTGGCCGTCTGGACGCGGAGGATGGTATCAAATGAAATTAAAAAGGCAAGATTTTTGCATATTCCTCAAGCGGCGGTTTGCCCGAAATCGGGCGGCCATGTTTCAGCAAAAAAGCGTGCCGGACAATCTCCGCTTGCTGCTCCAATCCGTATTTATGGAACGGCTTTCCGGGCACGAAGTCATAGGTGTAGAGACAGAAGGGATGGCGGGCGAGGGGGAGGAAAATCCCCCGTTGATGCTGCCACACATGGACCATTTCGTGAATGAAAAGCCCCTTGCTGGTCCAGTCGGCGGCGCAAAAATCGTCGCAGAACAACTGGCCCTTGGGATGGAACCACAGGTCGCCATCGGGCGCCATGGTGATCCGCTTGGGTTGGAACGGCCACCATTTGCGGTTGTGAATCCGCACCCTGTCGTAAGCAATGGCATCGCCAAAGATCGACGCGGCCATTTGTCGCTCCTCGCCGGTCAAGGCGCGGCTGTTGCCAAAAGTTTCGCTCAATTGGTGGCTTTCTTGTCTTCGGTCATATCGTGCCCGGCATGTTCGTCTTTCGCCGCACCCATCGGTTTGACGATCCCGGTGACCTCGATCCGCTTGCCGGTGGAAAACACCAGAATGAAGGGCATGGTGCCGCGCTTGATGGTATCGTTGGAAACGCCCCATAGCATCAAATGCTTGCCGCCGGGTTCAAACTTCACTTCGGATTTGGCGGGAATGGCGACCTTGTCAATGGCGACCATGCTGCTCATGCCGTCCTTTTCGAAGGTTTCGTGCATTTCGACTTTGCGCGCATAATCGGATATGACCGCCAGCAGTTCGGCGTCCTCTGGTCCGCCATAAACCGTCATATAGGCCGCCGAAGGATTGGACGGAATGGGCGACGCCTGTACCACAATCTGGTCGGCGCGCAGCACTGGCTCGGGTGCGCAGCTGGCTAGGGTGACGGCTGCCAGCGACAGGGCCGCCGCCACAGAAATGGCGCGGGAGGAACGGGCGGGGAAAAGGCGCAACATAACATAACACTCCATAATCGGCACGACTGTGCGGTTTTTGCGATTCTAAAGCCTGTCCATCCTTGTGCCAAGCAAAATGCCACCTATATCGCGCTCAACGGATGCGGCGGTGCCTCTGATGGGCCGCCGCACCGATTTTGCTGAATTTATAGGAAATGATTGAGGATAATATGGGAAAAGTAATCGGGATCGATCTGGGCACCACCAACAGCTGCGTTGCGGTTATGGATGGCGGCACGCCCAAAGTTATTGAAAATGCCGAAGGCGCGCGCACCACGCCATCGGTTGTCGCCTTTGCCAAGGACGGTGAGCGTCTGATTGGACAGCCGGCTAAGCGTCAGGCCGTCACCAATCCGGACAGCACGATTTTTGCGGTCAAGCGCCTGATCGGTCGCCGCTTTGACGATCCGATGACCAAGAAGGACATGGAACTGGTTCCCTATACCATCGTCAAGGGTTCGAACGGCGATGCCTGGGTCAAAGCGGGCGGCGAGGATTATTCGCCGTCGCAGATTTCGGCCTATATCCTGCAAAAAATGAAGGAAACCGCCGAAGCCTATTTGGGTGAAAAAGTGGATCAGGCGGTGATTACCGTCCCCGCCTATTTCAACGACGCCCAGCGTCAGGCAACCAAGGATGCAGGCAAGATTGCCGGCCTTGAGGTGCTGCGGATTATTAACGAACCGACAGCAGCGGCGCTCGCTTATGGCCTCGACAAGAACGATGGCAAGACCATTGCCGTCTATGACCTTGGCGGTGGTACATTCGATATCTCCATTCTGGAAATCGGCGACGGTGTGTTCGAAGTGAAAGCAACCAACGGCGATACCTTCCTTGGCGGTGAAGATTTCGACTCCAAGCTGGTCGAGTTTCTGGCCGAAGATTTCAAAAAGGCCGAAGGCATTGATCTTACCAAGGACAAACTGGCGCTTCAGCGGCTGAAGGAATCGGCGGAAAAGGCGAAGATCGAGCTGTCTTCGACCCAGACGACCGAGGTCAATCTGCCCTTCATCACCGCCGATCAGAACGGACCGAAGCACTTGGTGAAAACCATCAGCCGCGCGGATCTTGAAAAGCTGGTTGCGGACCTCATCAAGCGGACGTTGGAGCCTTGCAAAAAGGCGCTGAAGGACGCGGGCATGACCGCCAAGGACATTGAC
>JBGSLY010000254.1:0-5199 GCA_041740435.1 Parasphingorhabdus sp. | reverse complement strand
ACCAAATCGGCCAAAAAATATCGGGCAATGGTCAGCTCGGCTTGCGGTAAAACAGACGCCAATTGCTCCACGCTGGCCGCGTCACACTCTATCGTCAGCCGATGGAGGACGCCGGAGAAAGTGATACTGGCCCAAGGCCGAGCAGATTGCCAATTTACAGTGCCAGCCGGGACCACCAGCTTTTGCAGAGCGGCAACAAGTTGATCCGCGCTATCATTGCGTTGGCCCGGCAAACGGACAGGCGCGTTCATTCGGTCTCTCCCGCCCATTTGTTCATGAAATGTTCCACTTTTTGCGTCACGGTCTTGCCCGGTTCACGGCCATTACGCAAATCGCCGACAAAGCGCGGATCGCGAACGGCCAGCCGACCGAATTTAGTCCAGGGCATTCCGGTTTCGGACAGGAATTTTTCGATTTTTCGCAGCAAGGGCATGGCTCATATCCAATCTGTCGCAGCCGTTGCACCAATCTGCGAATCGTTTAGTAGGGAATTTCCTATCTGAAATGAGATTTCCTACTTGTCTAGGAAAAATCCTATTGCTAAAGCGAATTTATGGACAGCAACGATCCTCGGCGGGTTTTGGAACGACTGATTCGCGACTCCGGCGATGATTTTGCGGCGCTTTCGCGGATGATCGGGAAGAATGCGGCCTATATTCAGCAGTATCTGAAGCGCGGGACGCCTAAAAGACTGGCGGAGGAGGACCGGCGGTCGCTGGCCGAATATTTCGGGATCGATCAAGCCTTGCTGGGCGGTCCAGTGCCATCGCATTCAGCGCCAAAGGCCGCCGCTGCCACTTCGCTGATCAGTGTTCCTCGGCTGCTGTTGGGGGCATCGGCGGGGGCAGGCAGTTTGGCCGATAGTGAATTGCGGCACCATGCCTTTGCTTTTCCGCCCGATTGGCTGCGGAATCTGGGCGTCAATCCAGCCAAGCTGTCGCTCATCCGGGTGGAAGGCGACTCGATGGAACCGGGCCTGTCTGATGGCGACGACATCATGGTTGATCACCGCGCAGGCGAAGGTCCGTTTGCCGATGGCGTCCATGTCATTCGCTTCGACGACGTGTTGATGGTGAAGCGAATAGCGGTGGGTCCGGGCCGAACCTTGTCGATCCGCAGCGACAATGCGCATTATCCCAGTTGGGAAAATGTCGATCCAGGACGGATAACCGTGGTCGGCAAAGTGGTTTGGATCGGACGGCGCGTTCGCTAAAGCGCCAATCGAAGCGGGCTTGTCAAACACCGCCTTTCGCGCCACATGGCATCTATGACCGACGCTCCCATGAAAGCCGCGATTATTCCGGTGACCCCGTTTCAGCAGAATTGTACCCTGATTTGGTGCACCAAAACCATGAAGGGCGCGGTCAGCGACCCCGGCGGTGATCTGAACCGTATCAAGGCGGCGGCAGAACAGCACGGGGTGACCCTTGAAAAGATCATCATCACCCATGGGCATATGGACCATTGCGGCGAAGCGGGCATATTGGCGCGTGAACTCGGGGTTCCTATCGAGGGCCCGCATGAGGATGACCGGTTCTGGATCGAGGGTCTAAAGGAAGCTGGCGAACGATTCGGCATGACGGGGGAGGTGTTTGAGCCTGACCGCTGGCTGCATGATGGGGACACGGTTAGCGTTGGTGAGCTTGTTTTGGACGTCATCCATTGTCCCGGCCACACGCCCGGCCATGTGGTTTTCTATCATGCGCCTTCGCGTCTTGCGCTGGTCGGTGACGTCCTGTTTCAGGGTTCGATTGGCCGGACCGATTTTCCCAAGGGCAATTATCAGCAGCTGATTGATTCGATCACCATGAAACTCTGGCCTTTGGGCGATGATGTGGCTTTTGTCCCCGGCCATGGCCCCGCCAGCCGCTTTGGCCATGAACGGCAAACCAACGCCTATGTCGCTGACGATGTGCTGGCGGCGCGGTAAACTCTAAAAACTCATCTCGTCATAGACCCGCGACAGGTCGCCGCCCCATTCACTGTGATAACGGTCCAGCAATTGCTGCGCCGGAGATTTACCACGAGCGACAATATCGCGCAGTTCGCCAAGAAAACCGCTTTCATTGTCGCCGCTGCTGTTGCGACGGTCGCGTGCGGTCAGTCCAGCTGACGCAATGTCGAGCACTTGACCCGCCAGGTCGAGCAATCGTCCGCCGCCGGGCAGCGGGGCATCAAGTGCCAGGCGCGGAACCGCGCTGCGCAATGCTTCGCGTTCCTCCATCGTCCAATGCTTGACCAGATCCCAAGCGGCATCCAGCGCCGACTGGTCATAGAGCAACCCGACCCAAAAAGCGGGCAAAGCGCAAATCCGGTCCCAAGGTCCGCCATCGGCACCGCGCATCTCGAGAAAGCTTTTCAATCTGACTTCGGGAAAGGCGGTCGACAAATGGTCGTTCCAATCGGACAAAGTCGGCTTTTCACCGGGCAGGACCGAGAGCTCACCACGAAGAAAATCACGAAAACTCAGGCCCGCCGCGTCGATATACTGGCCGTCTCTAAACACGAAATACATCGGGACATCCAGCATATAATCGACATAGCGTTGGTAGCCAAAGCCGTCCTCGAATACAAAAGGCAGCATCCCTGTGCGGTGCGGGTCGGTGTCGGACCAGATATGGCTGCGGTACGATTGGAACCCGTTGGGCTTGCCTTCAGTAAACGGTGAATTGGCAAAAAGTGCAGTTGCGAGCGGTTGCAGAGCCAAACCGACGCGGAATTTTTTTACCATATCCGCCTCTGAACTATAGTCCAGATTAACCTGTATGGTACAGGTGCGCAGCATCATGTCGAGGCCCATACTGCCGACACGCGGCATATGGCTTAGCATGATTTTATAGCGGCCCTTGGGCATGATCGGCAGTTCGGCGCGCGTTTTGTCGGGCCACATGCCGAGACCCAGAAATCCCTTGCCCGTCTTTGCCCCAATGGCTTTGACCTGCTGCAAATGGCGACCGGTTTCGGCGCATGTTTGATGCAGGTTTTCCAGCGGCGCGCCGGATAGTTCGAGCTGTCCGGCTGGCTCCAGGCTGACCGTCCCATCGGCGCCCTTCATGGCGATGACCGTCCCGTTTTCCTCAATTGGCTCCCAACCAAATTCGGTGAGTGCGAGCAGCAAGTCCCGGATGCCGCCAGGCTCGTCATAGCT
Source organism: Parasphingorhabdus sp. (assembly GCA_041740435.1). GTDB lineage: Bacteria > Pseudomonadota > Alphaproteobacteria > Sphingomonadales > Sphingomonadaceae > Parasphingorhabdus. Next base: position 2,051 of record JBGSLY010000254.1, on the reverse strand, counting down.
GGGCGCGTGTTTGTCCTTCGTGCAATAGACAAATTTCTCATGTTCGGTTCCGATCCGCCAGTCGGCCTTGGGCTTTTCGCCCTTCGCCATCGGTTCGATCAATTGGGCCAAATCCTCGATTACAGGATCGTTGCTATTTGAAACTTGTCTCGTGCTCATGCGCCGCCTCTAGCGATTCCGCTGCGCCGGGGCTATCAAAAATTTCGGCCTCTAGATAGCGTTCGGCGCGCTCAGATTTCTGCCGATGTTACCGCGCTGCAGGCATCGCTGTCGGTGTTGCTGCTCAGCTGACCGGCAAGGATAAAGCCGCCAACCAGCAGGACCAAAAACGCGGCACTGAGTAGTCCCAGATATTTCTCGATAAACACCTTTATCGGTGCGCCGAATTTCCAGAACAAGGCCCCGACCAGCATGAACTGAAAAGCGCGAGACAACACCGAAGCCCAGATAAAAGTGAACAAATCCATATGGATAAAGCCCGCCGTAAGCGTCAGCAGCTTGAACGGGATCGGGGTCGCACCTTTTACCAAAATGATTTCCGCGCCAAATTCGCGCAAGTAACAGGCGGCCTTGGGGAAACTGTCCGCAAGACCCAAGGCCGATATAATCGCCGTCCCCACGCTTTCGTAGAGGAAGAAACCGATGGCGTATCCGAACAGTCCGCCGAGTACAGAAGCCAGAGTGCAAATAACCCCATAGCGCAACGCCTTCGCTGGGTTGGCAAGGCACATCAACCCAAGAAGCGGATGCGGCGGGATGGGAAAGAACGAGCTTTCCATAAAGGAAATGGCAAACAGCCAGCGTTCGGCATGCGGATGCGCCGATTTTTCGATGGTCCAGTCATACAGGCGGCGCAGCATAGGTGGCTCCGGTTGCGATTGGCACCGCACTTAGCCGAAAATAGCAAAAGCTCAATGACTTCGCATAAAAATTTGCGTAGCTTGAACGGCAAATAGGAGACCATCATGCCAACCCAGACCCGCGCTCTTGTCGTTGAACGTAATTATCTCGCTCATTGCGAATGGATTGACCATGGCATAGTGGAACTGGCCGATGGCGAAATCCTGCTGCGGATCGATCATTTTGCCCTAACCGCCAACAATATCACCTATGCCGCCATTGGCGATCAATTCGGCTATTGGAACTTTTTTCCAAGTGGACGCGAAGGCTTTGGCATTGTCCCGGTTTGGGGTTTTGCCACGGTCGCGGAATCGAAAGCGGAAGGGATTGAGGCAGGGGAGAGGGTGTACGGATATCTGCCCATGGCAAGCCATGTCCGGGTTTCTCCGTCGCAGATTTCGGGAAAGCAATTTGTCGATGCGGCGGCGCACCGCCAAGGGTTGGCGCTCGTTTACAACCAATATCACCGGTTGGGCAGCGCAGCGGGCGATCCAGTGGCGGAAAGCCACCGCGCATTGTTTCAAATATTATACACCACCAGCTATCTTATTGAACGGTTTCTTCGGTACCAAAGCTGGTTCGGGGCCGAACAGTTGGTGATGACCAGTGCATCGTCCAAAACTGCTTTGGGGCTGGCGGCAGCGGCCAAGGACCGCAGTCCGAATGTGAAGCGGATTGGCCTGACCTCGGCGGGCAATATGGCCTTTGTTGAGCAGACTGGCCTGTATGATGAGATTGTGGGTTATGATAATCTCTCTTCGATCAAAGCGGACGCTCCTACGGTGTCGGTCGATTTAGCCGGCAATTCCGCGCTGCTGGCCCAATCGCATCAGCATTTTGGCAATGAGCTGCGCTATAGTATGCTGGTCGGGGTAACCCATGTCGGTGCGCGCGGCGCTGCGGGTGAGATGGCTGGCCCAGCGCCCACCGTTTTTTTTGCCCCTACTGTTGCTCAAGAGGCCATTCAAGCAGTTGGACCCGAAGCTTTTCAAGCCGATGTTGCACAGCAATTTGCGAAATTCGTCGCGACGATCGGCGGCTCCATTGGTGTCGAATATGCCTCAGATGAAGCTGAGGTCGCAGCCGCTTATCTTGAAGCGCTTGCCGGGAAACAATTGCCGGATAAAGGCCGTATCTGCCGCTTGTAAAGG
>JBGSLY010000253.1:0-1644 GCA_041740435.1 Parasphingorhabdus sp. | reverse complement strand
ATATTGCATTGGGGGATTTTTCCAGCTGGGGTGATAGCGAGCGGATCGCGGTCAATGTCTCGACATTTTACCGCGAATAATCCGGTGACACCGCGCCGCCCGATGTGGTGGGACTGTTCGCATTGATGGCGGAACTGCGCTGAACCCCAATCTGCCCCCCGTCTTGGCCGACTGGTTCGCGCTGCGCGGATGGAGCCTGCGGCGGCATCAGGCGGAGATGCTGGCGGCGGCGGACCAGCATGTGCTGCTGACCGCCCCCACCGGAGCGGGCAAGACCTTGTCGGGTTTTCTGCCCAGCTTGACCGCGTTGATTGCAGAGCCGATGGAGGGGCTGCACACGCTCTATGTCTCTCCGCTCAAGGCGCTGGCAACCGATGTGCAGCGCAATCTGCTGACCCCGATCACCGAAATGGGACTCGATATCCGGGTGGAGAGCCGGACCGGCGATACCCCATCCAACCGCAAGGCGCGGCAGCGGGTGCGCCCGCCGCAGATCCTGCTGACCACACCCGAATCGCTCAGCCTGCTGCTGTCCTTCCCCGACAGCTACACCATGTTCGGCGGTCTAAAGCGGGTGGTAATCGACGAAGTGCACGCCTTTGCCAGCGGCAAGCGCGGTGATCTGCTCAGCCTGTCGCTCACGCGGTTGCAAGCGATTGCCCCAGATATGCGCCGAACCGCCCTCTCCGCCACCGTGGCCGATCCGGAGGCCTTTCGCCGCTGGATTGCCCCCGGAGGTCAAGCCGAAGTGGTTACCCATATCATCGGCGAAGATGGCGCTCCCCCCGATATTCAGATCCTGTTGCCACACGATGCCGACGGCGTGCCGCTACGCATCCCCTGGGCCGGTCACGCCGGAGCCTATGCAGTTCCGCAGGTGATGGAGCAGATCCGCGCGCACAGCATGACGCTGATTTTCACCAATACCCGCTTTCTGGCCGAGTATATTTTTCAGTCGCTCTGGGCGATCAACGACGATGCGCTGCCGATCGGTATCCATCACGGCAGCCTGTCAGTCGAGGCGCGGCGCAAGATCGAAGGCGCTATGGCGGTGGGTGCGATGCGGGCGCTGGTCTGTACCTCGTCGCTCGATCTGGGGGTGGATTGGGGCGATGTCGATTGCGTTATCCAAATGGGTGCGCCCAAAGGATCGTCACGGTTGTTGCAGCGGATCGGCCGCGCCAACCACCGGCTCGACAGCCCGTCGCGCGCGCGGCTGGTCCCCGGCAACCGCTTTGAGTTTCTGGAAGCACAGGCGGCGCTCGATGCAGTCGAGGAAGGGGTGCGCGACGGCGATCCGTTTCGCCCCGGCGCGCGCGATGTTCTGGCCCAACATATTTTGGCGAGTGCCTGCGCCGCACCGTTCCACGAAGATGCTTTGTTTGAGGAAGTACGCTCCAGCCTGCCCTATGCAGACTTGACCAAAAGCGAATTTCTGGCCGTGCTACAATTCGCCCGCAACGGCGGCTATGCTCTGCGCGCCTATGACCGGTTTCAGAAGCTGCGCCGCGATGAGAAGGGGTTTTGGCATCTGGTCCACCCGCGCTTCGCCGTCCAGCACCGGCTCAATGCCGGGATTATTGTTGACGCGCCCATGGCCAATGTCCGCTTCCACAATGGTCGCAGTTTGGGCAAGGTCGAGGA
>JBGSLY010000252.1:0-6084 GCA_041740435.1 Parasphingorhabdus sp. | reverse complement strand
CGATGGTTGATGCCTTGGCGGGGGCGGATCGGTGAAACGCGCCTTCGCCTTCCTACCGCTGACTCTGGCCGCACTTTTCGTTGCTGCCCCTGCTCAAGCAGCGCGCAGCCACGACCTGACCGCCGAATCTGCCATCCGCTGCGGCGCGTTGCAGCAGTTTTTGATTCCGGTCAGTGCCGACAATCCGATGCAGGCGCGGCGGCACGAGGCGATGATGCTGACCTGGTATGCGGTCGGCAAGAGACTGGCCGCCGATGAAGCGGCCGCCAAAAGCGTGTTCGAGAAAGTTGCCGCCAACTTAGGCGCATCGCTTCCGCCCGAAAGCGCCGAGGATGCGGCACTTATAAAGGCGGTGCGCGATGGCCTGAAGCCGTGCGGGGTGATGCGGGTATTGAACAACAGCCTGTACCGCGAGGAGGCAGAGAAATGGCTGGTTGCTGATCCTGTGCTGTTCGCGGATCATGCGGCTTATGAAAGCCAGACCGGATTGCCGGTCCCGCCGCAGCCGGAAAAGCGGCTGAGCTTCGGCCCATGGACCATGGAAGCCAACGGAAATCGGTGCACCGCCAATCTGACCTTTGGTCCGGGCCATGTGTTCACACTCGGCCTCACCAATTTCAACGACGGCAATTTGCGCCTTGCCTCTCCAACCCTTCCCCGGCTGGATTATGCGACCGAAGACAGCGGCGAAAAGGCGCTCGCGGCGCATCAAGCGGGGACGACGGTCAATGAAGACTATGTTTCGGTTTTGGCAGAGGGTATCACCCGCGACAATTATCCCGGCACCGCGCTGTTCCTTGATGGTGAATTTCTGTCCGCCTTTATGGACTACCCCGAAACAGCCGAGCCTGTGACCTATATCTTTGGCGGCTTGCAGAAGCATTTTTATCCGAGGCTGCGCATGGGCCGTGAATTGGCGGTTGTCGTGCTGGGGAAGGAAAAGTTCCGTTTCCGCATCGATGGCGATGATGCTTTCTGGGATGAACTCGACAATTGCGTGGCGGAATATCCGAACGGGTGAAGCCACCGGGCAATCGCATTCTCGAATCCCTCGACAGCCGCTGACATTTGTGTCAGTTGGCGGGCATGGAGAGCTTTCCCGATCCCACGCTCTGGGCGATTCCGGTGTTTCTGGGCACCATGCTGCTGGAATATTGGCTCGGACGGCGCGGGGCCAAGGCCCATTATGAACGGCGGGATACGATAACTTCGCTTTCGCTGGGCATTGGCAGTGTGGTGGCAGGGGCGCTGACCGGCGGGGCGGTCTTTGCTTTGTCGCTTTGGGTATACGAATTCCGGCTGTTTGATCTCGGCTATGTCTGGTGGGTCTGGCCGCTGGCCTTTGTCCTTGATGATCTCGCTTATTATTGGTTCCACCGCACCGCGCACCGGGTCCGCTGGTTCTGGGCCGCGCATGTCATTCATCACAGCAGCCAGCATTACAACCTGTCGACGGCGCTGCGCCAGACATGGACCGGCTTTTTTGCACTTAGTTTCCTCTTTCGGCTGCCGCTGTTCCTGATCGGCTTTCCGCCCGCCTTGGTGTTTTTTCTCGCCGGTCTCAACCTGCTCTATCAGTATTGGATCCATACCGAAGCGATTGACCGGATGCCGCGCTGGTTTGAGAGCGTCATGAACACCCCGTCGCACCACCGCGTGCATCACGCGACCAACCCGCGCTATCTAGACAGCAACTATGCCGGGGTGTTCATCATCTGGGACAAGATGTTCGGTAGCTTCGTTGCCGAAACCGATGCGGAGAAAATCCAGTACGGGATTATCAAGAACTTGCCCGATTTCAATATCTTGCACGCCGCGTTCCACGAATGGATCGGTATTGGCCGCGATTTGTGGAGTGCGCCGTGGCGGTATAAGCTGCACTATTTGGTGAAACCGCCGGGATGGAGCCATGATGGCAGCCGGGAGTCGAGCGAGACAATCAAAGAAAAATGGCGCCAGAAAAACGGGCAAGCCGCGTAGGAGAGTTAGAACATGGCGAGTTATGATTTTGTGGTGCTGGGCGGCGGCTCGGCGGGCAGCGCGGTGGCCGGACGGCTTAGCGAAGGCGGCAAGTTCTCCGTCTGTCTGATCGAGGCAGGCGGACGTAACGACAATTTCCGCGTCAAAACCCCGGGTCTGATGCCGTTCCTGCCGAAAGCCGCCAACTGGCAGTTCGAAACCGTGCCGCAAAAGGGCCTGAATGGCCGGATTGGCTATCAACCGCGCGGTCGCGGTCTGGGCGGGTCGAGCGCGATCAACGCGATGGTCTATATCCGCGGCAACGCCTGGGACTATGACAATTGGGCGGCGATGGGGTGCAGCGGCTGGAGCTATGCCGACGTGCTGCCTTATTTCCGAAAGGCGGAGCATAACGAGCGCGGCGGCGATGATTTTCACGGCACGGGCGGACCGCTCAATGTCATGGACCAGAAATGGCCCAATCCCGGCAGCACTGCCTTTGTCGAAGCGGCGCGCAATTTACAGCTGCCCATCACCGACGATTTCAATGGCGCGCGTCAAGAAGGCTTTGGCCTGTATCAGGTCACACAAAAGGGCGGCGAACGCTGGTCGGCGGCGCGCGCTTATGTCGAACCGGCGAAGGGCCGCGCCAATCTGGATATCAAAACCGGCGCGCTGGTCGAAAAATTGCTGGTGACCGATGGCCGGGTGACAGGGGTACAGATCAAGCGTGGAAGTTCCAGCGAGACCGTGTCTGCCAAGGGTGCGGTGGTCCTATCCGCCGGAGCCTTTGGCTCGCCGCATATCCTGCAGCTATCGGGCATTGGTCCGGCGGCGCATATGCAGGACCAAGGCATTGATGTTGTCTGCGACAAGCCAGAGGTCGGCAGCAACCTCAAAGACCATATCGATTATGTGTCGGGCTTTGCCACCGAATCGCAGGAATTAATCGGCGACACCCTGAAAGGCACCATGCGCATGGCCCGGGCGATCATCGAACACCGGATGAAGCGCACCGGCATTATGACCACCCCCTATGCCGAAGCAGGCGGGTTTTGGCGCAGCAGCCCCGATCTGCCCGCACCCGATATTCAATATCACTTTGTGCCTGCAATTCTGGAAGACCATGGCCGCGAGAAAGTCAAAGGGCACGGCTATAGCGGCCATAGCTGCGTCCTGCGCCCGTATAGCAAGGGAACGGTGCGCCTAAACAGCCGGAATGCGAGCGCCGCGCCGGCGATTGATCCCAATTTCCTCGACGATGACCGCGATATTGCCACCTTGCGCGCCGGTATTCGGATGATGCACCGGATTTTGGAAGCCCCGCCGCTGACTGACTTCAAACCGGTGGATCGCCATCCGATCAATATGAACAGCGATGCCGAGCTTGACCATCTGATCCGTTCGCGTGCCGATACCGTTTATCATCCGGTCGGTACCTGCCGGATGGGGGCCGACGACAGTGCTGTGGTCGATGCCCGGCTCAAGTTTAGGGGGTTGGACGGCCTCTACATCGCCGACGCCTCGATCATGCCGGAAATCGTCAGCGGCAACACCAACGCCCCGAGCATCATGATCGGCGAACGCGCCGCCGATTTCATCAAGGCGGATTTTGGTGGTTAAAACCAATTGGGGCGGCGCAGCCATTGCGCTGCGCCGCCCCATTGTTAGCTCCGATTGATTAAAACGCCTTGCGGACCGTAACGCCAAAGGTGCGCGGTTGGCCGACGGAATAGCCAAGGCGAGCCCGACCGCCGCGTTCGCGGTCGAACGACAGCAATGCGTTTTCGTCAAGCAGATTGTTGACGTACAGGATCACCGATGTGCCATTGTCGAAATCGACGCCGGTCGACAGATTGACCAACTGATAATCGGGCAATTGCAGGTTGACCGTCGTTGCAGAAGCCCCCGGCGCGCCGAGGAAGGGCAGGTTGTGGGTAAAGGTGCGCGGGTTGTTTTCCTGATCGGCTGGCTGGGTAAAGCGGTTGCCAACATGCTGGAACGATGCCGCGATATAGGCGGTGGCGCTGTCACTGACCGGCCATTCGTAACTGCCGCTCGCCGACAGCTGGAATTTGGGAACCGACGGCAGGCGGTTACCTTCGCGAATGCCCGTTGCCCCGGCCAGTACGCCCGGCAGGGTGGTGTCAAATTCTGCCTCGATCAGGCTGCCCGACAGGTTAAACTCCAGACCCTCGGTCGGGGTTACGCCCAGCTCGAATTCGACGCCCATCGAGTGCGCCTTGTCGACGTTGAACACGATCCGCGACGAACAGCTGCCCGCATCCAATGTCACCTGTAAGTTCTTGATGTCATTATAGAAGGCGGCGGCGTTGAAGGTGAAGCCATCGCCCTGCGACTTGACGCCGAGTTCATAGTTCCAGAGTTCCTCATCGTCATAATTCTGGAAACCGCCAAACAGCGCCGCATCCGCCGGAGAGCAGAGCGGGATGTTGAGCGGATCGTTGACGCCGCCCAAGCGGAAGCCCTTCGACGCCTGTGCATTGACTGTCACATCATCGCTGACGTCATAGCTGAGCAGCAGGCGCGGCGAAAAGCCGTCCGATTTGGTGGTATCGGTACGGTTGTCGCCATTGGCAAACAAGCCGCCGGAGACAAAGCTGCGCGTTTCTTTGAAGTCATAATAGCGGCCACCGGCAGTCACCGTAAAACTGTCGGTCAGGTCATAACTGGCTTCGCCAAAAATCGCGAACTGCTTGATGTCATAAGGCAAGTCAGCGTTATAGGGCGAATTGGCGGGGAACCCATTGGCCACCGCCGCCGATGTTCCGGCACCAAGCACAGCATCGGTGAAAGCATCATAGCCGGGGGTCGGCAAACGCTGCGCATAGACGCGGTCGATTTTGCTGTAGAACGCGCCCACCACCCACTGCAGCGGGCCGTCATTGTCCGAAGCGAGGCGCAGTTCCTGACTGAATGTCTGCAAATCCGTTGTGTCGCGCAGGTTGGAGGGCAGCAATACCGCCGCCGTTGGGTAACCCAAGTCTACCGATACCGAACCGGTCAGTGCGCTGGCATCCCGGCTCACCAATATATTGCGGTCCAAATAAGATGTGACCGATGTCAGTTGGACTCCGCCCAAACCGATATTGACCACCATATCGGCAAGCAGGGTTTCGTCTTCGAATTTTTCACGCAGTTTCAGGTATTGCTGACGCTCGTCAAAAGTGACGGCGGGCCGCGTGGTGGTAAAGGGATTGGCGTAAAGATTGAAAATCTCCTGACGGTTGAAGCCGTCAGCGACCACTTTTTGATAGACAATCCGCGGCGTAATGGTGACATCGCCCAGATCCAAGGTTACCGCCAACCGGCCGCCATAGCGTTCACCGCCGTTGACATCGTCCGATAGTCCGCCCGGCCGGAGAGCATCGATGAAGCCGCCGTAGCGGGTGTAATAGCCCACCGCGCGCGCAGCCGCATTCTCGCCCAGCGGGACGTTGATCGCGCCTTTCAGATGTCCGCCCGCTTCGTCGCCGTCGACGGAATTAAGATTGGCTTCGATCATGCCTTCGGTGACGCCGGTTTTGGGTTGGTTGGTGATATAACGGATCGTACCGCCAACCGATCCGGACCCGAACAACGTGCCTTGCGGCCCGCGCAGGGTTTCCACCCGATTGAGGTCAAACAGATCCAAATCAGGGGTGAACAGCGAGAGCGACACCACGGATTCATCTAGATAAACGCCGACCTGTTCCTTGACCCCCGGCTGGTCGCGGACAACCTGTCCGGCGGAAACGCCGCGGATCGACACCTGGCTTTGGCCGGGTCCCAAATTCTGTACCGATAAGCCAGCAACATTGCGCGACAGGTCCTCCAGCGTGGAAGCGCCAGATTTCTGGATATCTTCCGCCGTTTGCGCATTGATCGAAAAGGGAATGTCTTGCAAATTCGCGTCGCGCTTGGTCGCTGTCACGATGATGACATTATCATCCTCTTCGCTGTCCTGAGCGAAGGCGGGCTGCGCCATGATGGCGAGTGCAAAAAGCGATGCCGAGCATCCCAGAATTGAGTGTTTCATATACTTCCTCCCGTTTGGCTGTGCATCCGGCCCATTCAGGGTCTGGAGCAGATGACAAATGTATAGTGATGCACAGGACGTTCGCC
>JBGSLY010000251.1:0-7306 GCA_041740435.1 Parasphingorhabdus sp. | reverse complement strand
GTTGTGCTGGTGGACACGGCAATCAGGGTGATCGCACCAAGAGCCACAAACCCCAGCACCATACCCGGACTGACCAACCGAAGCACCACCGAACCAATGAACCGGCCAACCATGGCGCCGCCCCAATAGAGGCCGATCAGCTTCCCTGCATCTTGTTCAGCCAGACCCATAACGTGCGATTGCATCAGGTAATTGACGACCAGCGAACCAATCGACACTTCTGCCCCGACGTAGAGAAAAATGCACAAGGCACCAAAGCCGAAACGAGGGCGTTGCAGCAAATCAAAGCCGCCAAGACCGGCACTGGCTTCGTGGCTTTCGCCTTTCAGCCGGTTGCGGAACATCCAAACCACCGCCGCGACGATCGCCAGCGCCACCGCGATCCCGATATAACCGTTCACAATCGCCTGACTTTCGGCTGTGCGATAGGCATCAAGTTCGGCCCCAGACAATTGATCGGCGCTCATCGTCGCTAGACTGCCCAAGATCAGGATCGAGCCGACGATGGGGAAAATCGTTGTGCCCAGCGAGTTGAATGCTTGGGCAAAGGTGAGCCGACTATGCGCGGTTTCCGGCTTTCCAAGCAGCGAGATCAGCGGATTGGAAACAACCTGCACAATCACCACACCGCTGGCGAGAATGAAGAGCGCAAACAGGAACAGCGCGTAAGTTGCGGTTTGCGAGGCTGGGATGAAAAGAAGGCAGCCGACCATCATGATCAGCAATCCGGCCACTGCGCCGCGCATATAGCCGATTTTCTTCACCAATCGCGCACCGGGAATCCCGATCACCAGATAGGCAGTAAAAAAGCAAAACTGGACCAACATCGCCTGTGTATAATTGAGCGTGAACAGTTCCTTCAGCTTCGGGATAATGACATCGTTCAGCGAGGTGATGCCGCCAAAAATCAGAAACAACCCGAACACAAAAAACTGCAATCCCGGCGCATCAATTTGTGCGGCCTGCCCATTTGGGTTTGCTGCTGCTGGGCCCGACACTCCCGATACTACTGCCATGTTACGCTCCTAAAAACGGGCCCGTTAGTTCGGGCATTGAGTTCCATTCGGCATTTCCGCCAGCTTCACCGATTGCAAGGTCATCGCAAAACCGGCGTGTGCGTCCAACCGGAAGGCGCTGCCCAAATTTGCAGTGGATCCGGCAGCCATAGCAAAACAGTGCAAGGGGAAAGCAGAGGACGTGATGGAGCCAATTGCTACATTCGCCAGCATGGTGTCAATTGAGATTGGCGCATCGCCGAAGAACAAAGTCGTTTTGTCCGCTGGTTTGGCGTCAATTCTCCATGTCACAGCGAGACCATAACGATTGCGGTCAAACTGCGAAATATCGGCGGGCGGCCCTTCTATAGTGATGCTTCCCGGTCCTTTCCAGACAAAAGCCTTTCCGTCTTCCTGTGCACCGACGTCAATCGAACGCACCGACAATTGAGCATCGGGCGTGGTCGTGGATGGCCCGACCACCGGACGCTTTCCGCCCGTGTCAGAAATCGCGAGGGTCCAAGGGTCCTGCGCCCGACCAGCGGTGAAATATTGGTCAACATTCATTGCCTTGGTAAGATCCATGCCCGGATCCTCAGACAGCGCCGCCAATTCGCTACTTGCGACATAATTCAGTCCGTAACCCAAATCGAATAGCGGAGCAGTAACCGGCGCTCTGGCATCGTTGGGCCAAGCAAACGGTAGCCGTCCAACAAAATCCATTTTGGGCCTACCCGATTTTTGCGCCACAATCACATCCGCGACACCATCACCCTGCGTCCCCGGCAGCCAAGCGGCAACAAAGGCATCGGAGGCGTTGATTTCCCGATTGGTAAACAACGGACGCCCGGACAGGAAAACCGATACCACCGGAATATTCTGCGCCTTCAAGCGTTTGAGCAGGGCCAGATCCTTCGCCTGCGCGGGTTGATAGGCGAGCGTCGAGACATCGCCCTGAAATTCGGCATAGGGATGTTCACCATAGACAACGATGGCCACGTCGGGCCTTGCTGTGAAGGTTCCGTCATTGGACAAGTGCGCCGAGCCGCCGGCGGCCTTGACCGCGTCGGATATTCCTTGCCAGATGGTGCGGCCATTGGTGAAATCGGACGGGGTCACGTCGGTTCCCTGCCAGCTGACAGTCCAGCCGCCCGATTGCATCGCCAGATCATGAGCACCGGGTCCGGTGACCAATACTTTTGCGCCGGGCTGGATTGGCAGGAGTGCGCCATTATTTTTCAGCAGGACAAGAGACTTTGCCGCTGCTTCGCGGGCAAGCGCCAAATGTCCGGGCGCTCCCACTGCGCCATAGTTGCTGCGGCCGCGCATTGGATCGTCGAGCAGACCCAGCTTTGCCTTTACCCGCAAAATGCGCCGCACCGCATCATCGATCCGGGACATGGGAATGGTTCCATCGCGCGCTTGCTGTACAGTGTTGGTATAGAGGTCCTTCCAGCTGTCGGGTGCCATGAACATGTCAAGTCCGGCCGCTATCGCCTGCGCGCAGCTAGTAACGCTGCATCCCGCCACTTGCCCATGACCATTCCAGTCACCAACAACAAAACCTTCAAAACCCATGCGTTTTTTAAGGACACCGTTGAGCAAAGAGGCATTGCCGTGATGCTTTACGCCATTCCAACTGGAAAAACTGGCCATAACGGTCAGTGCACCCGCATCAATGGCGGGCGGATAGCCCGCCGCATGCACTCTGACCACGTCGGCTTCGGGCGCTTCGGCATCGCCCTGATCCTTGCCACCCTTGGTGCCGCCATCGGCCAGGAAATGCTTAGCGGTTGCCGCTACCTTGCCATCATCCAGCGGTTTACCGCTGATAAGATTACCCTGCAATCCGCGGACCATTGCCGTTGAATAGCGCGCCACCAAATCGGGATCGGAAGAATACCCTTCATAGGTGCGACCCCAACGAAAATCCTGCGGCACTGCCAGCGTCGGCGCAAAGGTCCATTCAATACCGCTACCAGCAACCTCTGCGGCTGTTGCCGCGCCAATGCGTTCAATCAATTCGGGGTCATTCGCGGCACCAAGTCCGATATTGTGCGGAAAGATGGTCGCGTTGGGGATGTTGTTGTGTCCGTGCACGGCATCGACGCCAAAGATAATCGGCACAGCAATCCCATTGGCCGCGGGTGTCAGCGAAGCTGCGCGAAATTCGCGGACAAGCCGATCCCAGTCGGCAGCCCCGGCGCGTTCGTTGCCATACGGCCCGCTGTTACCCCCGGCCAGAATCGAACCCAGCGGATAGCGTCGCAAATCGTCTGGCGTGATGGTGCTAATGTCCGCCTGGACCAACTGACCAACCTTTTGCTCCAAGGTCATTTTGGCAAGAAGAGCATCAATACGTTGTTCGGTATTGGCATCACTGATCGCGGTGGGACTTTTTGCCGTGGGCCAGTTTATCGGGTTGGCCACCGCCGACAAGGGTTCGGGGGCGGGCGGCATGGAAGCAACTGGCGCTGCCTGACCTGCGGAAACAGGTCCGGTTTGCTGGGTATAGCTGCACGCACCCAATGTCGCAGCACCCATTATGACCAGAAAACGCAGTCGCATTATATCCCCTCACCCGCTTATTGTGAACGTTATCAGCGCACATTTACACCGGGCACGATCAAAAGCAACCCACTATGTTGCCTCCGAAGTTGCGCACGATAATTTCATCAGCAAAAGACTGGCTGTCAAGGCAAAGCCGGCAAGCAGAAACAACAATGGCGGGAAACCTGCATGAGGAACCAGACCAATAACAATCCACGGCATAACAAGCGAAGGACCGGTATTGGTCAGATTGAATATGCCCAAATCCCTGCCCCGGCGATGCGGCAACGGGAGAACGCGTAAAGTCTGTCCCGTGTGCAACGACAAAAACACCGTCGTTGCAATACCGAAGATCAGATAACTGCCCATGGCCGAAGTGGTGGAATGCGACAAAGCCATAGCAATCAAGCCAAGGCCGGAGATTCCGGCGGACAGAGAGAGCGGCAGAAATGGACGCTGATACCGGTCACTCCAACGACCAGCCAGCAGCGCCACTGGAACGGAGATTACCAGAACGATACCGAACAGCTGCGCCGTGTTGGCGTCGTTGACAGCGGAATCAACCGATTGCAACCAGAAATAGAGGAAAGCAAATAGCGCCGCCTCGGCGATCTGCACCAGCAACCGAGCAATCCACATCCGCAGGATCATCTGCCGCTTTATCGGGTCGCGTTGGTGCGCAGAGGGGTTATCAATCTGCGATGGCACAAGCTTGGGCATAGAGGATGGCTTGCCGAACAACAGGGCTGGCAGCACGCACAGGCTCGTTAAACCAGCCACCAGCCACAACCGGCTGTCCGCCGAAGCCAGACCTGGTATGGTTATGATAGCCCCAGCTACGGCACCCATGGCGGGGGAAAATGCCAACAAGCCGCCAAGCAGACCCTTTTGGCTGTCGGGAACCGTATCACCCGCCCAAGCAGCGATCGGGGCCAGCATCATATTGAGAGCGCATTGCCACAAGACCAGCAGCCCGATCAGCCATTCGATCCGCTCAACCTTGGCAAAACAAACTAGCAAAGCGCAGCATCCGATGAGACCAGACCATATCCATTTCTGCCGGTTTCGGGTCACGTCGCTTAGCCAACCAAAGCCGATATTGGCGATACTGGCCGTTACCGCCCCGGCAAAAGTAAGGTAGGCAAGATTTTGCACATTATTGCCGCTGGCCAGCTCGGAAACCCGCATGGGGAGCAATATGGTCAAAAACGGCACATAGGCCACCGCTCCCCCGGCTGCGGCAAGGGCGTAGAGAATCAGAAACCGGCCCGATTGCTGCAATTCCGTTGTTGCCGTAGAGAGGCCGGCCTTGGTCACATTAAGGCGCTGGAGCAGTAGACCGACGCTCGATCAGCTTGGCCGGAACTATGGTCGGACCATCGGGTATGCCATGGCCCTTTTTGGCGGCGACGATCAATTCAATCGCCCGAGAGGTTGTCTCCGCAATAGGCTGGTCAATGGCCGTGAGCGCCGGGTTGCTGAAAACCGTCATCGGCGTGTTGTCAAAACTGATGATCGAGAGGTCGTCGGGGACGTTTAGCCCCTGTTCTTTTGCCACTTGCAGCGCGGCCACCGCCATCTGGTCGTTACTGGCGATGATGGCGGTCGGCTGGTCATTCCGCGCCAGCAGCTTCCGTGTCGCCAAAACTCCCGACTCAAAACTAAAATCGCCGGGAGCCAGCAAATCGGCGGTTGGTAGCCCCGCCTCCTTCATTTCGGCGCGCCAACCATCGATCCGCCAACTGCTCAGCAAATACTCAGCTGCGCCCGCAATAAATCCTATCCGCCGGTGACCAAGATCAATCAGGTGGCGGGTGGCCAAACGCGCGGCACCCTCGTCCCCCATGATCAAGGCGATTCCGCCTTTACCGCCCGATGAACCAATTTGCGCAAAGGGAATGTTCTGCTTGGTCAACAATCCGGTGATCAGAGGATTGTCCGAATGCGGCGGGGTCAGGATCACGCCATCGGGCTGAATCGCCGCTATCGCCGCTTTCAGTTCCCGCTCGACATGGTCGTTGTGCGTATCGACCAGTTCAAAGATCATGCGATAGCCCAATTCGGCGCATTTCAACATCCCGCCAAGTAGCATCTGGTCCACCCAGTCGCTCCCCTGACGCGCCTGCCAATCGGCAATGGTCCGCGCGCGGTCATTGAGGGCCAGAATGAGATAAGACCGTGTCCCGCCCATCCGCTGCGCCGCTATCGAGGGGACATAGCCAAGCCGGTCAATCGACGCTTGCACCCGGCTCTTCATTTCAGGCCGGACATTGGGCTCATTGTTTATAACCCGGCTGACAGTTTGCAGGGAAACCCCGACATCCGCCGCCACATGTTTAATCGTTATCGCCTGACGCCTACGAGTCATGCTTTACTCTTTCTTTTGTTCCGCAACCGGGTTCCCGCTATCCAATTGCGGCTTTAACTCCCAGACGCGGACCCAGTCTATTTCCATCCGCTTGGGATAGTTTGCCGGATCGACACCGCCAATTCCGCGTCCTTCTGGCAATTTACCGCCGATTGCAAGATTTAGGATAAGATGAAAGGGCCGGTTGAAAGGCGCACCGGGCTCTGTTGAACCAGTGGTGGACCACTCATTGGCATTTCTCTCAGCAAAAACCTTGCCATCGACTTTCCAAATCATTTTGTCCGGATACCATTCGATGACATAGTCATGAAAGCCATCCAAAACTTCCGGATAAGCGACCTCGGTACTGGCCAGTTTATTGTCCGGCCATTTCCCGCCAAAATGCAGCGTCCCCAATATGGTGTTTTCTGTGCCGCCCGGACATTTGGCGCAGGCTACGCCCAGATTGACCGCTTCCAAAATATCAATCTCGCCCGATGCCGCCCAAGCGCCATAGGCATTTGCGTCGGGTAGCATCCAGATCGCTGGCCAAGTCCCCTGTCCCTGCGGAAGGCTTGCCCTTATTTCCATCCGTCCGTAACGCCATGCCGCTTTTCCTTGCGTACTGAGCCGGGCAGAGCTGAATGGTCGGGTTGCCTGAGCATCTGGCGTGGCTGATCGCTGGCGTAAGTGGGCGGGCAGCGCGGGGCCAGTTGCGCGCTCTTTCCGAGCGGTAATGACCAGCTTGCCGTCTTCGATGGCCGCATTGCGCTGGCTATCTGTGTAGCATTGCCGCTCCTCGTTGCCGCCGCCCCAACAATCCACATCAAAGTTCCATTTGGAGCGGTCGATTTTCCCGGTGTCAAATTCGTCTGACCACACCAGAGACCATTGCGGATCCACCTCAGGCCCCGATACAGTGGATGCAACGGTCAAAGCAGCCAGAACCGCTAATAAACTCACGCCGCGACCCCGCAATAGCGTGCCACGTAGGCATGATGTTCGGGCAGATCGGCGACGGTCTTGGCCACGCTTTCACGCAATCCGGCGAGCAGTCCGGCCAGTTCTTGGTCGCTTAACTTGCTGGCCACCGGATGATAGGCGGCAGGCACAATGCCCTGCCCTAACATCACCTGAACCCAGCTGTTCTCCGCGAACAATTCCTCATTCTTGCGAAACACCCGGCCTGTTTCGCGAAACAGTTCGATTTTTTGCGCCAAACTATCGGGGATTTCCATCGCGGCGCACTGCCGCCAGAACGGGCTATCGCGGCGGTCGGTTGCCTTGTAATGCAGGATCAGGAAGTCCCGGATTTGCAGCATGTCGGTCATTTGCTGGTCGTTGAACTCGGCAATATCCCGTTCACTCACCTCCCGCAACGGCAGCATCCGGATCAGCCGTAATATCGCGCGCT
>JBGSLY010000250.1:0-2418 GCA_041740435.1 Parasphingorhabdus sp. | reverse complement strand
GCTCCCCGCCCGACAGCTTGCCGACCAATGTCGTCGCTTTGTCACCGGAAAAGCCGAACCGGCCCAATTGTCCGCGCACGGCGGCGGGTGAGGCACCCGCCATGATTCGGGTCATATGCTCCAGCGGCGTGTCCGAGGTATCAAGCTCTTCGACCTGATACTGGGTGAAATATCCGACGCGCAGCTTGCCGGAGCGGTGCACTTCGCCCGCCATCGGCTCCAACTGGCTGGCCAGCAGCCGGGCAAGCGTGGTCTTGCCATTGCCGTTGCGCCCGAGCAGCGCGGTGCGGTCATCGGGATCGAGGCGTAGTTTGAGCGCCGACAGGATCGTGGTATCGCCGTAACCCACGGCGGCGTTCTCCAGTGTGACCAATGGCGGTTTTAGGGGTTGCGGATTGGGAAAGTCGAAGCTGAGGCTGGGGTCATCGATCACCGCCGCAATTGGCTGCATCCTTGCCAGCGCCTTGATCCGGCTCTGTGCCTGTTTCGCGCTATGCGCCTTGGTCCGCCAGCGGTCGACAAAGGCCTGCAGCTTGTCACGCTCCGCCATCTGCTTGTCGCGCGCGGCGGCGACCTGCGCCTGGCGTTCAGCGCGCTGACGTTCGAAATCGTCATAGCCGCCGGGATAGAGCGTAGTCTTGCCGTGTTGCAGGTGCAGGATATGATCGACGACATTGTTGAGCAAATCACGCTCGTGGCTGATCACCAAAATGGTGCCAGGATAGCTGACCAGAAAGTTTTCCAGCCACAATGTTGCCTCCAGATCGAGGTGATTGCTAGGCTCGTCGAGCATCAGCATATCGGGCCGCGAAAACAGCAGCGCCGCAAGCGCAACCCGCATCCGCCAACCGCCGGAAAAGCTCTCCATCGGCCGTTGCTGTGCCGCATCGTCAAAGCCCAGCCCGTCCAGAATCCGCGCGGCGCGGGCCGGGGCGCTATGCGCGTCGATGGTGATCAGGCGTTCGTGAATGTCGGCAATCCGGGCGGCGTCCGTGGACCGATGCTCTTCCTCGAGCAGGCTTGCCCGCTCGGTATCGGCGGCGAGCACCGCCTCAATCGGTGTGATCGATCCGGCGGGAGCCGACTGCGCGATATAGCCGATCCGGGTCATCCGGGGCATATCCACCGACCCGTCATCGGGTTCCAGGTGGCCGGTCAACACCTTCATCAGCGTGGATTTCCCGGCGCCATTGCGTCCGATCAACCCGACCCGCGCCCCCGGTGGCAAAGATGCGGTAGCGCCATCCAGAATGACGCTGCCGCCAAGGCGCACGGAAATGTTGGAGAAGTTGATCATGGGGAACTTAGTTTTTGAGGAGTGGCCGTTGCAGGCGCACTAGCCGATGCTGATGAGCGTTGCTAGTCCAACAGTGACGCTGTGCTCCCGCGCAGACAGTTGTGCTCCCGCGTAGGCGGGAGCCTATCTCCGGCAGAACAAAAGACACAACGGGAGAGGTTCCCGCCTACGCGGGAACACTCTTCAAAAGACCTCAAAACCCGCTGGGTGCCGGATCGACGATGCTGAAGCTGCCCGCGTTGATTTGCTGCACCTCCAGCGCACGTTCGGATACCCCGTCCTTGCGGAACCGGAATACCCCGTCGAGGCCAACAAAGCCGCCAGTGTCGGTCAATTGTTGCAGCGGGAACGCGGTGCCAATTTTCCAGTTGCGGGCGACCTTCACGGTTAGCAACACGGCGTCATAGCCAAGGCTGGACAGGCGAAAGGGCGAAGTTCCGAACCGTGCCTTATATTTGGTCGCATATTGCCGGTATAAGGTATCGGAAACACTGGCAAACCAGGCACCGCGCATCGCGGGCGATCCGGCCAGAACGCCGCTGGTGTTCCAAAGTTCGGTCCCCAGAATCTTGGCGGTGCTGCTGTTCGCGCGGATGGCGGGGCCAATTTTCAGCGCCATTTCGCCGTTTTCGGCGATCAACACCGCATCATAGTCGCCATTGGCGGACAGGCTTTTTGCCGCCGTATTGACCGACGCGGAATCGCGGTTGAAGGTCTGGATCGACACCACTGTCGCGCCGACATCCTTCGCGGATTTGAGCAAGGTTTGCGATGCGCGCTGCCCATAATCGCCGTTGGGCACCATGGCGGCAAAGCGCTTCATCCCCTTGCCATAGGCGTAGCGGACAATCCGGTCGACCGACTGCGCCGGAATATGCCCGAGCAGAAAAACATTATTGCCCGCGACCCCGATATCGTTGGAAAAGGTCAGGATCGGGACATTGCCGGTTTTGGCGATATTGGCGGTGACGGTGACTTCCTCGCCCAGCAATGGCCCCAGAATCAGCTTGTTGCCATCATTGACCGCTGCCTGCGCCGCCGCTGCAACGCCTTTGGCGGTATCATAGGTGGTCATGCGCAGATTGGCGGCGTTGGTGTCGAGCAGGGCCATGGTGGTCGCA
>JBGSLY010000249.1:0-1766 GCA_041740435.1 Parasphingorhabdus sp. | reverse complement strand
ACCGCGCTGTTCGCGCTGGATTGTGACGGTGCGACACATATCCCGATCGCCAGCCAAGACCACAGGCTGCATATCGCTGCCATCGATGCGCCGGGTCTGTCCGTCAAGCCGCTGCGGACCATCGACCGTAGTCGGACACTTTCGGAAGTGACCTTTATCGATACGCCCGCAACCCCGCTGTCCGATGACCCCGCGCTCACCGCCCAGATCATCGCCGCAGGACGGTTGCTGCTCGCCGCCGACAGTCTGGGCGCGGCGCAGCATATGCTGAAGGCCGCCGTCGATTATGCCGGACAACGCGAACAATTTGGCCGGGTGATCGGATCGTTCCAGGCGGTCAAACATATGTGCGCCGAAATGGCGGCCAAGCTGGAGCCGTGCCGTGCTCTTGTCTGGCACGCCGCCTATGCGCTGCAACACGGCGAGGAAGAGAGCGAATTGCTGGCGACCTTGGCCAAGGCGCATCTGTCCGAAGTCGCCCCTTTTGTCGCCCGCACCGCAACCGAGGTGCATGGCGGGATGGGTTTCACCGATCTGCTCGGCCTGCATTATTGGTTCAAAAGGATCGGCGCGAACCGACAGCTGCTCGGCGGACCAGAAAAAGTCCGCGCCGACGCAGCGCGGATGCAGGGACTGGCTTGATAGAGCCGCGTTTACGCCGCCAAAAAGCCTTCCAGCCGTCCGCGAATAATCTGTTCTGCGTCGGCCATGATTCGGTCGATCAGTTCCTTGCAAGTTGGGATGTCGTGGATCAGGCCCGCGACCATGCCGCAACTCCACGCACCCAAGTCCATTTCGCCGTCGAGCATGATGCGCGGATAGACGCCCGCAACTTGCTCCGCGATATCGCTGAACTGCAGGTCTTTGCCTTTTTCGCGCTCGATCTCCAGCAGCCTTTCGACCGCGGGATTGTTCAGCACCCGTTCGGTGTTGCGAAGCGGACGCATAACAAGCCGGGTGTCACGTTCGCTGGCGTCCAGAATCGCCTGTTTGACGTTTTGGTGCACCGGCGCTTCTTGGGTAGCGATAAAGCGCGTTCCCATGTTCATGCCTTCCGCGCCCAAGGCCAGACTGGCGACCAGTGATCGGGCATCGGCCTGTCCGCCGCTGGAAACAAAGGGAATCTCCAACTCATCGGCGGCACGGGGCAGCAGGATCATATTGGGGATATCGTCTTCACCCGGATGCCCGCCGCATTCAAAGCCGTCGACCGATACCGCATCACAGCCAATCGCTTGGGCTTTCAGCGCGTGGCGTACTGCGGTGCATTTGTGGATGACCTTGAGACCAGCTTCTTTGAGGATCGGCAGTACCTGAACCGGATTGTTGCCGGCGGTTTCCACCACTTCGATCCCGTTGTCGATAATCGCTTTGACATAGCCGGGATAGTCGGGGGCATTGACCACCGGCAGGAAGGTCAGATTGACGCCCAAGGGCTTTTTGGTCAGCGCGCGGGCCTTTTTAATCTCTTTGTCCAGATCGGCAGGGGTTTTTTGCGTGAGCGCGGTGATAATACCCAGCCCGCCCGCTTCCGACACCGCTGCGGCGAGTTCGGCAAAGCCGACAAAGTGCATGCCGCCCTGAATGATCGGATGTTCGATACCAAACAGCTCGGTGATACGGGTTTTCATGAAGATGTGCTCCTGCCTGTGTTCTGGTCGCAACCGATTCGGTTTAACTGCGCGATTAACTAATCGACCATTGTCCGATTGTCACGCCTTTCCACAATTGGTCGGTCGTCATTTTCGCCGCCGCTCCGCCCAGCA
>JBGSLY010000248.1:0-3240 GCA_041740435.1 Parasphingorhabdus sp. | reverse complement strand
GGTGATCGATGCCTTGCCCGATTTAATCGCGTTAAACATATCGCTGTCGGGGACAAGGCAAAGCCGCTGATCCCATGGGTTATAGCTGGGAGTAAAATGCCGCATATCGACATGCTCGCCCATTTCATCCCGCACCATTTTCAGCAAATTCTTGCGCACGCCGTCTGGCCGTTTGCGCGACAGGTTGAAGATCAGCAGCTGCATCGACACGTTTTTCCAACGGGTCAGCATATAGGCCAGCTTGGACGGCAGATATTTGCGCAGACGCAGCGCCCATTTGTCCTTAGCCGGACGTGAAACGATATAGGTGGGGGAGCGCTGCAGCATCGTCACATGCCCGGCGGTCTTTGCCATAGAGGGCACCAAGGTAACCGCGGTCGCGCCGCTGCCGATGACAACGACTTTTTTGCCCGCATAATCCAGATCTTCGGGCCAGAATTGCGGGTGAACAATCGGTCCGGCAAATTCCGCCTCGCCCGGAAATTCGGGCCGGTAACCGCCGTTATAGCTGTAATAGCCGGTACAGAGAAAAAGGAAATTCGCTCGGCGTGTAGATGTTGAACCATCGCTATGCGCCAATGTCACGGTCCAGCGCGCGGTGGCATCGGACCAATCGGCAGCGATCAGCTTGCTGTCATAGACGATTTTATCTGCCAGCTGATATTCGTCCACTGTCTCACGCAGATAATCGAGGATGATCGGCGCATCCGCGATCGCGTTTTCGGCCGTCCAGGGTTTGAAATTATAGCCCAAAGTGTACATGTCGCTGTCCGAGCGAATGCCGGGATAGCGAAACAGGTCCCACGTCCCGCCAAGCCGCGCCCGCGCCTCCAAAATCGCAAAGCTCTTGCCGGGGCAATGCTTGCCCAAGTGCACAGCCGCGCCGATGCCGGAGATGCCGGCCCCGACGATGAGGACATCGACATCTTCAACATGCGCCATATTTATTCCGCCGCCTCCAGCATTTGTTGATCGGCGCCGACACTGTTTGATCCGTAAAATTGCAGGGCGCCGTCATCGACCGGCGCATTCAGCAGCACCTTGCGATCAAAATAATAATCCTGATTGAGTCGCCACGGCATCGCGGTGCTGTTGCGAGGCAATTCGTGGATAGAGCGCTGGATATAGCCGGAAGAGAAATCGAATATTTCTTCCTCTTCCAACTGTTTATCGCCCAGCACGGGATTGACAATCCGGCTGCTGGTCTCGTCCATATGTTTGAGCAAGCGGCACACATAGGCGGACACGATATCGGCCTTTAGCGTCCAACTGGCGTTCAGATAGCCGAAGACAATCGCCAAATTGGGAATGTCGGAGAACATGCAGCCTTTGTAATAATAATGGTCGTGGAAATTGACCGGCTTGCCGTCAACGCTGAACGCCACCTTGCCCGCCATCGCCATGCGCAGGCCAGTAGCGGTGACGATGATATCGGCATCGAGCTTCTTGCCCGATTTCAATTGGATCCCGTCGGCGGTTACGGTGTCGATATGGTCGGTCACTACCTCTGCCTTGCCCTGGTTGATAGCATTGAACAGGTCATTATCGGGGACCAGACACAGGCGCTGTTCCCACGGGCCGTAGGGCGGGGTAAAATGAACCGGATCGAATTTTGCACCCAAATCTTTTTTCAGCGGATCGAGCAGCTTTTGCTTGAGCTTTTCGGGCTTGTTCCGGGCCATTTTGAAGGTCAGGTCCTGCATCCAAACGTTCTTCATCCGGGTCAACTTATAGGCCCAATCCTCTGGCATGATCGACCGCATGAAATTCGCCAGATGATCGCGGGCATCGCGCACCGCGTAATAGGTCGGCGTAAGCTGCAGCATGGTAACGCTCTCGGCGGTCTGCGCCATCACCGGGACAATCGTCACCGCGGTTGCGCCGCTGCCGATCACCACCACCTTCTTGCCGCTATAGTCCAAATCTTTGGGCCAGAATTGTGGATGAACCACAGTGCCCTTAAAGTTGGACAAGCCGGCAATTTGCGCGTCGTGCGGATTGTCATAGTCATAATAGCCCGCGCCCATATAGACGAAGTTAGCGGTTATCGTGACTTTCGATCCATCGCCCTTTTCCGCCACCACATTCCAGCGCGCATCATCGCTCGACCAGCTGGCCGACAGCACTTTATGGCCGTAATGGATATGGGGTTCGAGGCCATAGTCGCCCTTGATTTTATGCAGATATTCCATGATCGACGGGCCATCGGCGATTGATTTTTCGTGAACCCAAGGTTCAAAAACATAGCCCAATGTGTGCATGTCCGAATCGGACCGGATGCCGGGATATTGGAACAGGTTCCATGTGCCACCGATGCTGTCGCGCCGCTCCAGCATCGCAAAACTCTTGCCCGGACAATGGTTCCGCAAATGCACCGCCATGCCGATGCCCGAAATACCCGCGCCGACAATCAACACGTCCACATGCTGCTCGCTCATCATCCAGACTCCTGTTATTTTGGTCAGTATTTTGCAGGAGTATGCCAGTTTGACGACACAGTTGCAAATGGCAATTTAACAGCGCGGTTAAATGCCCTGAACCGCCCCAAACAGGTCATGTTCGTCCGCGTCCTCGATCACCGCGTCAACGATATCGCCGACCGAGAGCGTACCGGGGACATTGCGCAGGAACACATTGCCGTCGATTTCCGGTGCATCGGCCTGTGACCGGGCGGTTGCGCCAATATCGCCGTCTTCGTCGGGTTCGCCGATGTCATCGATGATCACCGGCAGCACCCGACCGACCTTGGCGGACAGTTTCTCGGCACTGATCCGCGCGGTCAATTCCATGATCCGGGCGTAGCGTTCTTCCTTGATCTCCTCGGGCACCGGACCCGGCAAAGCGTTGGCCGCTGCCCCCTCCACCGGTTCAAAGCGAAACGCGCCGACCCGATCCAGCTGCGCCTCTTCCAGCCAGTTCAGCAAATAGCGGAAATCGTCCTCGGTCTCTCCCGGAAAGCCCACGACGAACGTCGAACGGATGGTCAGATCGGGGCAAATTTTGCGCCAGTTCTTGACCCGCTCCAGCACCTTGGCCTCGTTCGCCGGGCGTTTCATGGCTTTGAGGACCGATGGTGAGGCATGCTGGAACGGAATATCGAGATACGGAGTCAGCTTGCCCTCCGCCATCAGCGGGATCACCTGATCGACATGCGGATAGGGATAGACATAATGCAGCCGGGTCCAGACGCCAAGCTCCCCCAGCGCGGCGGCAAGGTCGGTCATGTGCGCCCGGACTTCG
>JBGSLY010000247.1:0-7422 GCA_041740435.1 Parasphingorhabdus sp. | reverse complement strand
AATACCGTTTTCCAAACGATTCTGCCCCGCCACCGCGTCGGGAATATTGGTGCAGCGCTGCGGCGTGTCGGGATTGGCCCCCAGCACGAAACCGATATGGGTCACGATATTGCCCGCGACCAATTCTTCTTGCAAACCGGTGGCGAAGGGGCTGAACTGGTCAATCGGGCGCGATAGGGGACCATTGGGCCGCCCGACTTCGCCATCGGGAAAATAGGGCCGCGCCAAATTGCCTCCCGAGCGGTCGGCAAAGGCTTTGGTTCCGGTCAATGCCCGGGGGTCACCCAAAAAGGTCCGTATTCGCTGCACATAGGGTGCGGCCTGCGGCGAGCCGAGCATCTGGGTCGCGGCGACAGAATTGGAGAAAAATGCTGCCGTGCGCGCCTTTTGCAAAGACACATCGGTACCGAATATCGGCGCGTCGGGGGAGCGAACAATGCCCAGCACCTCGCCGTGGGTATCCACCACCGAAATCGATACCTCGGCCCGGCTGTCCAGCGGTTGGCGGATTTGTGCCCGCGCGCGGCTCATCACAATAAAGGCTTCTTCCAGAATCGCGGTCACTTCGGCGCTGGTCAGCGGTTGATTGACGCTCGCGCCATCGGTGGCACCGCGGATCGGGAAACGATTGGTGCCGCTGCCATTGGTCAGGATGAAAGCGTCGCGGTTGCTGAATTCGGCGGCGGTTGCTGCGCGAATTCCCGAAGCCTCCGTGCCATAGGCTGACCCAGCGATAATCGCGCCCGCACTATAGCCGTTGACCGGGATCAGGTTACCGGCGCTGCCGTTGATCGCGGCGAAATTCCCTTGCAGCGGGGACAGGGCGGACACGTTGATATCGCTGAAGCGCAGCGCCGTGCCATCGACCGAAATCCGGTTGGCCGTTATCGATGCGGGCGGGGCAAAGCCCTGAATCCCGGCGAGCGCAATCGCCTCTTCATCGTCTTGATCGCGGTTCAGGATATTGGGATCATAGCCGTAATCGCCGTCGCCCATGACACCGATGGCACCGACCACCACGCCGTTCTTATAGAGCGGCAACCCGCCGGGGTCCGCCGCCAATCCCAAAGGCGAGCGCTTCGGTCCGATCAGTGCAGCGTTACCGCCACCGCTGGAAAAGCGGGAATTGAGGTCAGAGCAGGGCAATTGGCTGAATTGCACCCCGAACAATGGACCGCTTTCAAGGCCGACCGTGGTTGGTGCCGGAGGGAAATGTTCCTGCACAATCTGGCTCGCGGTCCGGCTGGAAAAGGCATTGCCGCCGCTCGACAAATAGGCCCCGGTCACTGCTTTGGCGATGGCGGCCAATGTGGCGGGCACATCCGCCCCTTGCAGGCCAACCGGCGTCGGATTGATGCCGGTGGGTGTAAGGCGGCTAACCTTCGCCGTTGCGGGTGCGCCGTTCATCTGGAATACCGCCAGCACATTACCAACCCGGTCGACGACCGAAATAACCGAAGGCAGGTTGCGCGCGCGCGCTTCGCCCACGGCTTGGGCGATAATGGTCTGAACGTCGGTAACGCTCAGCGACTGTTGCGAAGGCGGGACATAATTGGGGGTCGGCGTCGGGGTCGGAGTCGGACCGGGGGATGGGGTTCCGCCGAAATCATTGCTACCGCCGCCACCGCCACAGGACGAGAGAATGAGACTAAGCGCCGACAAAGCCGTGACACTACGGGACAGTCTTTTCATCGCAGCGCCCTTATTGTCCGCACCGCGCTGCCGAGCGCGCGGCGGAATTGCATCGGTTCATAGCCATTAGGCTCCTTGACCGCTTCATAAGCGGTATTGATTTGGCCTCTCAAACTGGAGGCAGAAGATTCGCTAACCTGGCCCGAAGTGACCAGTCCGCTCAGCAGGGTGTCTATGGCCATGACGGCCTGTACGCTGCCTTCGTAGTCGGTGAAGCGCGGTGAAATCGCTTCTCCCGCAATCACCTCCATAATTTGGAAAGTCTGATCACGGCCAAAGCTGGCCCGGCTGAAACGATCAGCCAAGGTGCTGGCCAACTGCCGAAGCTGCGCTCCGGCGGCAACAGCTTCGCCGCGTCCTTGGCCCATTGCGGCGTGGAACGCCTTGGACCGGCTATCGAATTGTCCGGCCAGATCGGGCGCAGCAATCCGGATCGCGGCGCTAAGCATGATCATATTTTCGTCATTATAGGGGGGCATGCCCTCGGGGATTGGCCTTCCGGGATTGCTTACATTAGTTGGACGCGAGGTCGCGCTGTCATAAATCCGGCGGTGGCAACTATGGCAATCGTAGAAATAGAATTCCGGGAAAATCCCTTCGGTCGCAATGCCCGGCTTGCTGAACAGATTGAGCGAGCGTTCCAGCGCCATGGCCTGTCCCACAGCCCAGAATTTGACCGAATTGGTTTTGCCCTTGCGCTGCACATAATCGGTATCTTCGTCATGATGCTGCTGGAGTGTTGAAAACAGATCCATCTCAAACGAAATGCGTGGGTGGCCAGCGGCCATGATCCGATGGTTGACGAACTGGCCCGGTTTGTCGCTGCCGAAATGGCAGTCGAGGCAGACGTTGGCGCGCGCCTTGGGATTTTCCAGCGGGGTCATGCCTTGGGAAACATTGCGGGCATGATTGGCTCCCACTGCGTAGTGGCTGGACAGCCAAGCCGAAGACGGCCCGTGGCATGCTTCACAGCCCACTCCGTCGTTGGTCTGGAAACGCGGTCCTTTGCTTGCCGCAGGGGTGCTATGGCAATCGAGGCACAGCGCGGAAGATGAGGGATTTATGCCCAGTCGTTTGC
The DNA here is from genome assembly GCA_041740435.1 of Parasphingorhabdus sp. Lineage (GTDB taxonomy): Bacteria > Pseudomonadota > Alphaproteobacteria > Sphingomonadales > Sphingomonadaceae > Parasphingorhabdus. The sequence goes on along the minus strand of JBGSLY010000247.1, from coordinate 4,652 downwards.
CAATCGCAATGCTGCGCGGCTCGCTTAAGACGCGAAAGGCCCGGCTATGCGCGCCGCCGGGGGTCGACTCTTCCTGCCACAGCATCAATTCGTCTTGACGGACCACTTCGCCATCGGCCTCTTGCCGGCCATGGCAGGTGGAACCGGCGCAGGACGCGACACCGAGATGCGTTCCAGCGGTAGTGTCCGGGGCGGCATCCACTTTCGCCGGGACCACAAACAGCGATAGGATCAGAGCAAAAATTGCAAGCGCCAGACAAAAGCCTGTTGCCGCTAAAACGGACCAGCGCTGCGCCGTCATCGATGTCCACCCCATAAGCATCGCCCATCATCGGTCCGAGACCGATTCCCTTTGAAACAACGATGCGACCCTTTGTTCCGAGTCTCATCTTATGCGGGTTAACCCTGTTTTTGCAACGGGAAATCCCACAGATTGTCTCTGATACTGCGTCTAAAAAGACACAAATTCAGAATGATGATTTCAAATCCGCCGGATAATCAGGTTGCGAATCTCCGACATATCTTCCATCGCAAAACGCACCCCTTCGCGGCCCAGTCCCGAGTCTTTGACGCCGCCATAGGGCATATTGTCGACGCGATAAGAGGAGACATCATTGATCACGACCCCGCCCACGTCGAGATGGTCCCAAGCGTCCAGCATCTGGAACAGATCGCGGGTGAAAATACCGGCTTGCAGCCCGAATTTGCTGTCGTTGACTTCGGCCATGGCAGCGTTGAAGTCGCTGAACTTGGAAAGGATGGCGAGTGGGCCAAAGGCCTCTTCGCGATAAGCCGCCGCCGATGTGTCGACATTTTCCAGCAGGGTGGCTTGCAGCATCGCCCCTTCGCGTTCGCCGCCGCACAACAAGGTCGCGCCGCCGTCAACCGCATCGGTGATCCAGCCTTGCAGCCGGGTTGCTTCCTTGGCCGAAATCATAGGACCGATAAAGGTCGCCGGGTCCTTGGGATCGCCAGAAACCAGCGACTTGGTCCGCGCGACCAGCATATCACGGAAGGTATCGTAGATGCTCTCATGGATGATAATCCGCTGCACCCCGATGCAAGATTGGCCAGATTGATAGAACGCCCCGAAAATAATGCGTTCCAGCGCGTGGTTGAGATCGGCGTCCTTGTCGACAATCACCGCTGCGTTACCGCCGAGTTCGAGGACGACCTTTTTCTTGCCCGCCTTGGCCTTCAGGTCCCAGCCAACGCCGGGTGATCCGGTGAAGCTCAGCAGTTTCAACCGTTCATCGGTGGTGAACAGATCGGCGCCATCCCGACTTGCGGGCAGGATCGAGAAGGCGCCTTCCGGTAGGCCGGTTTCGGCCAGAACCTCTCCCATAATGATCGCGCCGAGTGGCGTCAGGCTGGCCGGTTTCATCACAAACGGACAGCCAATGGCAATGGCGGGCGCAATTTTATGCGCAGCCAGATTGAGCGGGAAGTTGAACGGTGAGATAAAGCTGCAAGGGCCGATTGGGACCCTTTTCCACATCCCCATATAGCCCTTGGCCCGCTCCGAAATGTCGAGCGGCTGGACTTCGCCGTAATTGCGGGTCGCTTCTTCGGCGGCGATGCGGAATGTGTCGATCAGCCTCGTGACCTCGCCTTGCGCGTCCTTAATCGGCTTGCCAGCCTCAACGCACAGGGAAAAGGCGAGTTCGTCGAACCGTTCACGGAACCTTTTGACGCAATGGTCGAGCACCGCCTGCCGCTCAAAACTCGCCATCCGCGCCATCGGCTCGGTGGCGCGCACCGCACCGGCAATGGCTTCCTCAATGACATCGGGCGTGGCGAGTGCTGTATGGAACGCGACTTCACCGGTATATTTGTCGGTCACCGCCAGACTGGTATTGGGCTGTGCTGCCTTGCCGTTGAGATAGAGCGGATAGGTTGATTGCAGTTTCATTTTTCACTCCGCATTCCCTTTTGGGGAAGGTCATCTTACTCTCTCCTCCTCTTTAGGGGAGGGTCTACTTTATTCCCCCCCTCCCCTTTAGGGGAGGGGCCGGGGTGTGTTTGCTTTGTATACTGCCCACCCCTAGCCCCTCCCATAAGCGGGAGGGGAATATTTGGTATCAAAGCTCTTTGGAAAGCTTCTTGATATCAATATTCAAAATCTGGTCATTCTCCGAATAATCGACCGGGCAATCGATGAGATGGACCCCCGGCGTATCGCGGGTATGGGCCAGCAGTTCCTGCAAATGCGCGGCGCTCTCGACGCGGTGGCCATGCGCGCCATAGGCCTCGGCATATTTGACAAAATCGGGGTTGCCATAGGTCAGGCCCCAATCCTTAAAGCCCATATTCGCTTGCTTCCACCGGATCATGCCATAGCTGCTGTCATTGAGGATCAGCACCGTCATATTCAGCTTCAGCCGGACTGCGGTTTCCATTTCCTGACTGTTCATCATGAAACCGCCATCACCGCAAATCGCCATGACCTTACGCTCGGGATAGAGCATCGACGACATCATCGCACTGGGCAGGCCCGCGCCCATAGTGGCAAGCGCGTTATCGAGCAGCACCGTATTAGGCCGGTACGCGGTATAGCCGCGCGCGAACCAGATTTTATAAACACCGTTATCGAGGCAGATAATCCCGTCATCGGGCATGGCATCGCGGATCGACTGGACCAGATGCGGCGGGAAAATCGGGAAGCGGGCATCGGCGGCGAGCGGCGCGGTATGCGCCACTTCGGCGGCGCGATAGGCCAGCATGTGGTCGAATTTCCAGCTGCCGCTGGGCACGATATCTTCTTTGATTTGCCAGATCGCATTGGCGATATCGCCGATCACCTCGATATGCGGGAAATAGACCGGATCAACTTCGGCGGTTTTGGATGAGATATGGATGACCGTCGGGCCATCTTCCTTCATGAAGAACGGCGGCTTTTCGATCACATCGTGACCCAGATTGACGATGCAATCGGAATCTTCGACCGCACGGTGAACAAAATCGCTGGCGGAAAGTGCAGCGCAGCCAAGGAACTTGGGGTGTCGTTCGTCAATAACGCCCTTGCCCAATTGGGTGGTCAGAAAGGGAATGCCGGTTTTTTCGATGAACTGCATCAGCATCCGGCTGGTCATGGTCCGGTTGGCCCCGGCCCCGATCACCAGCACCGGAGAGGTCGCGTTTTCGAGCGCCTTGACCGCTTCCCGGATCGATTTCACATCGGCGGTCGGTCGCCGCACGTGACTGCGCTTCAGCGGGCGGCTGTCGGTATGTTCATCGGCAATATCCTCGGGCAACTCAATATGGACCGCGCCCGGCTTTTCCTCTTCGGCCAGACGAATCGCTTCGCGCACCCGGCTCGGGATATTGTCGGACGATGCCATTTGATGGGTGAATTTGGTGATCGGCGACATCATTGAACAGACGTCCAATATCTGGAACCGGCCTTGTTTCGATTTCTTGATCGGCTTTTGCCCGGTGATCATCATCATCGGCATTCCGCCCAGCTGCGCATAAGCGGCGGCGGTCACAAAATTGGTTGCGCCGGGCCCTAAGGTGGCAAGGCACACTCCCGTTTTGCCGGTGTGGCGGCCATAGGTCGCGGCCATAAAGCCAGCGCCTTGTTCGTGCCGGGTGAGAACCAGCTGGATTTTCTTGGAACGGGAGAGGCTGTCGAGAAAGTCGAGATTTTCCTCGCCCGGCACGCCGAAAATATATTCGACGCCTTCTTCTTCCAGACACTCGATAAACAGATCAGATGCTTTTGCTTTGGTCATAGATGCCCCCTTCGGTGCCGCGACATGCGGTCCAAGTTATAGTTTTGGCAACGACCCGCGGGCTCAAGCCTTTTTGCTTTTGCTCGCAACAGACTCGTCCCTACCCCTTGATACAAAGGGATAAGTCAAAATATCGAGGCTGTCACCCCCATATGTAACTCAATATCCACGTTCCGGATCAACAACCGCGATCATCGGTTCGCTGGCGAGGAAACGTTTCAGATTAGTGATAAATCGCTCCGCGCCGCGCTGGAACATATATTGCTGGGAAAGACCTGACAAATGCATGGTAATCAGGGCATTGGGCGCATCCCACAGGGGATGGTCGGTGGGTAGGGGCTCAGGATCGGTCACATCCAGAAATGCGCCGCCAATGGCCTTGGATTGCAACGCCGCCATCAGCGCGGCTTGATCGATCAGCGTGCCCCGCGCGATATTGACGATCCACGCGTTCGATTTCATCGCCGCCAGCTCGTCTGCGCCAATCATCGCCTTGGTTTCATCGGTGGCTGGTGCCGCAATAATCACCCAGTCAAATTCGCCAAGCCGCGCCCGCCACTCATCTGGACCAAGCACATGGGGATCATCACTGGCGCTGCGCCGCACAGCGGTGATCTGCATATCAAACCCGGCAAGTTTCTTTGCCACCTGCTGGCCGATGGCGCCATAGCCGATGATCAGCACTTTCGCTCCGGTGATTTCGGTCGCGCCCGGCGGTTGATCGAGCCAGATATGCTCCGCCTGCGCCGCCGCTACCTTGTCAAAACGCTTGGCCGCCGCCAGCATCCCCATCACGACATATTCGGCGATGGGGGAGGCATTGATGCCCGCGCCATTGGTCAGGATAGTTCCTTGCGCCTTGAGTTGTTGCAGCGGAAAATGCTCGACCCCGGCATAGAGGCTGTTGAGCCATTTCAG
>JBGSLY010000246.1:0-3086 GCA_041740435.1 Parasphingorhabdus sp. | reverse complement strand
CCCCGCCGCGACCCGCGCCGCCGTTTCGCGGGCCGATGACCGCCCGCCACCGCGATAATCGCGAAAGCCGTATTTGGCATCATAGGCATAATCGGCATGGCCGGGGCGATAGGCGGATGCGACCTCCGAATAGTCCTTCGACCGCTGATCCACGTTTTCGATCATTAGCGAAATCGGCGTACCGGTGGTCTTTCCATCGAAGACGCCCGACAGGATACGGACCTGATCCGGCTCTTGTCGCTGGGTGGTGTATTTCGACTGGCCCGGCCGCCGCACATCAAGATAGGGCTGGATATCGGCTTCGGATAGGGTAAGCCCCGGCGGGCAGCCATCGACCACCACGCCCAGCGCCGGACCATGGCTTTCCCCCCAAGTGGTAAAGCGAAACACGCGGCCAAAGGTGTTAAAGCTCAAATGCGCGGTTCCCTGTCCATAAATTCGATCCGGTTGCCAAACGGGTCGAAGGAGAAAAACCGATGCCGCCCGTCGATGACGCTGTCGTCATGCGTTGGAAAACCGGCTTTTTCAATCCTTGTTCGCAAACTATCCAGCGATCCGGTGCGCAGTGCGACATGCGCCTTTTTGGCGGGCCGAAAATCCGCCTCCACGCCGATATGCAATTGCAGAGCACCAACGGCGAACCAGCAGCCACCTCTTTTGGCCATATCGGCGGGTTTGGGGATTTCGGTCAGGCCCAAAAGATCACCAAAATACCGGCGCGCTTCAGCTTCGCCCGCAACCGGGATCGCAATCTGGACGTGATCGATGGCGAGTTCCACTGGTCAGGTTAAGCCAATATCCGGCGCATCCTCCTGCTTCATGCCGACCACATGATAGCCACCATCGACATGGTGCGTCTCCCCCGTCACGCCTGATGACAGGTCGCTGCAAAAATACAGGCCTGCGCCGCCGACATCTTCGATCGTCACATTGCGGCGCAACGGGGAGTTTAGCTCGTTCCATTTCAGGATGTAGCGGAAATCGCCAATCCCGCTGGCGGCGAGCGTTTTTATCGGTCCTGCGCTGATCGCATTGACGCGAATATTGTCGGGGCCCAAATCGTTGGCGAGATATTTGACGCTGGTTTCCAGCGCCGCCTTCGCCACCCCCATCACATTGTAATGCGGGATGACTTTTTCCGCGCCATAATAGCTCAAGGTCAGGATCGACCCGCCGCCATTGGTCATCATCCTTGCCGCCCGCTGCGCTACCGCGACCAGCGAATAGGCGCTGATATTCATCGTCATCAGGAAATTGTCGAGGCTGGTATCGACATATTTGCCGCGCAGTTCGTTCTTGTCGGAATAGCCAATAGCATGAACGACGAAATCCAGACTTTCCCAGCGGGCGGCAATGGCGGCAAAGGCAGCGTCGAGCGCGGCCATGTCGGATACATCACAATCGATCAGGAAATCAGAACCGAGTTCCGCTGCCAGCGGCCGCACCCGCTTTTCCAGCGCCTCACCCTGATAGGAAAAGACTAGCTCTGCCCCCGCTCCGGCCAGCTTCTGGGCAATTCCCCAGGCGAGCGATTTGTTGTTGGCAAGGCCCATGATCAGCCCGCGTTTGCCGCGCATTAATTCGGTCATCGCACTTCCCCGTCTTGTCCCATGCCCTTGTTCTCGCTTCCCATTTTATCGACCAGTGGTGATTCCGCAAGCGCGGCATTGATTTCCGCGCCGGTTACCAGCCCCAGCCCCACCAGATAAAAGAAAATCAGCGTCACCATGACCCCAGCCAAACTGCCGTAGGTCACGTCATAATTGGCGGCATAGCGCAGAAAAACCGGCAACACCGCGACGACCAACAACCACCAACCACTGATAAAAACTGCTCCCGGCCATTTGGGATAGATGCGGCTGCGGTATTGGCGGGGGGTCAAGCCCCGGAACAAAATATACAGCGTCGCGAACAGCAGCAGAAACGGGATGATCCGGGAAAAAGACAGCCAAGCCGGCGTCATATCCCCTCTTGGAAACAGCGCGGCCAAAGCCTCCTCCGCGCCCACCACAACAAATTGCGCGCTGAGCGCCAGTAAGGTCAAAATGCTGGAGAGCAGGATCAACAGGATCGACGACAAGCGATATTCCCAAAACGCCCGCTGTGCCTGCACCCCATAGGCGCGGTGCAGCACATCGCGAATGGTTTCAATCAGGCTGGTGGTCGACCACAGCCCGACCGCAGCACTGAGCCACAGCAATGGCCCGGTCCGTGCCTGCATTGCCGCCAATATCGGCTCGCGCAGGGCGGCAGCGGCGGTGGGCGGTATTGTTTTCAAAAAGGCCGCGACGATCTCCATGCCGCTTTCCGTGTTGCCCATACTACCAGCAATCGCCGCGATGACGATGAAAAAGGAGAACACAGCGACCAAGGATAAATAGGCAAAATTTCCCGCATGGACAAAGCCGTCGGTATAGACCCCAAGCGCCACGCGTTTGGCCATGATGATGCCCCGTTGGACCAGTGGTCCGCGCGTGATGGTATCGTCATCGCCGAGCCGCGCTTCGGGCGATAGCCGGGAGCGCTGCACCATCAATCTCTACACACCCAACACTGCACGCGGGTTGGGACCGCCAGACCAGCTTTCGGCAAACTCGGCGAGGGCCGTATCGCCATCGGGCAAAACAATCATCAACCGGACCAGTTGATCGCCGCGCGTGCCCGATTTGTCGTGAAAACCCTTGCCCTTCAATCGCAGCGTCTTGCCCGAATCCGAAGCCGCTGGGACGGTCAGCATCACCGCGCCGTCGACCGTCGGCACCTTAACCTTCGCCCCCAGCAAAGCCTCTTTAATCGTTACCGGCAGGTCCAGGACAACGTTATTGCCCTCACGCTCAAAAAAACGGTGCGATTTGACGTCGATGGTGATGATCGCGTCTCCGGCGCCACCCGGTCCAAGACGGCCCTTGCCCGCCAGCTTCATCTGGGTGCCGCTTTCCACCCCTTTGGGCAAAGAGAGATCGATGACCTGACCGTCCTCCAGCGTGATCCGCTGTTTGTCGAGCCGCGCCGCCTCGGTAAACTCGACCGACAGGCGGTAGGCGACATTCGCACCTTTGGCTGGCGGCGGCGCGGGCCGCCCACGC
>JBGSLY010000245.1:0-2510 GCA_041740435.1 Parasphingorhabdus sp. | reverse complement strand
GCCCGCTATGCCGTGGCCGCAGAGCCGGTCGCGCAGATCGTCGACACCACCGGCGCGGGCGACCTGTTCGCCGCCGGTTTCCTCAGCGGCCTCAGCGAAGGACGCGCCATCCCCGAATGCCTGACCATCGGCGCGGTTGCTGCGGCAGAGGTTATCTCCCACTATGGCGCACGGCCAGAGGCCGATCTGGCGGCGTTGGTGAGGGCGCGGTTGGGTTGAAAGGCGGTGAAGACGGTGTCCGCAATGGCAACGCACCCTTTGCTTGCACATTCGTCCGGTAGCGATAGACTGCTGGGCAGAGGAGAGAGCAGATGACACCCAAAGAATATGCCCGCCATGATGCCACCAGCCTTGCGAAACTGGTACGGCAAAAAAAGGTGAAACCGTTGGAACTGGTTGATGCCGCGATTGCCCGGATCGAAGAGGTCAATCCCCGGCTCAACGCGGTCATCTGGACCATGTTCGACCGTGCACGCGCAACCGCGAAGGGGAAGCTGCCCGACGGCCCGTTCGCGGGTGTCCCTTTCCTGCTGAAAGACATTCTTGGCGATATGGAAGGCGTGCCAACTCGGCAGGGATCACGGTTGATGCCGGAAATTCCCGCACCGCGAAATTCGGAACTGGTCAACCGCTTCCTAAAAGCCGGGGTGATCCCGCTGGGCAAAACCAATGTGCCGGAATACGGCCTAACCGCTACAACCGAATCCAAACTTTACGGACCGGCGCGCAATCCTTGGAATACCGACCATTCGACTGGGGGCAGCTCGGGCGGTTCCGGTGCGGCGGTCGCCTCTGGCATGGTGCCCATAGCCCATGCCAATGATGGTGGCGGTTCTATCCGGATTCCGGCGTCGTGTAACGGTCTGGTGGGCCTGAAACCGACGCGTGGCCGCAACCCGCTGGGACCCGATTTGGGCGATGTGATGGGCGGACTGGTCGCGGAACATATTGTCAGCCGGTCGGTGCGCGATACCGCCACTATGCTCGACTGCGTTGCTGGTCCCGACCTCGGCGATCCTTATGCCGCGCCGCCGGGACCGCGTTCCTGGACAAAAACGGCGAAAAAGGACCCAGGCAAGCTGCGCATTGCCTTTGCCCGCACCCGAATGGGGGGTGGCGAGCTCCATCCCGATTGCGTGGCGGCGGTCGAGGCAGCCGCCAAACTTTGCAAGGCGCTGGGGCACAAGGTCGAAGAGGCCTCTCCCCCCGTCGATCAGGAATCGCTGACCGAACCCTTTATGGCGCTGTGGACCAGCGGCGTCGCGATGCAGGTTGATTTCATTGCCCAGATGACGGGGCAAAAACCTGGACTGAAGAATCTAGAGGGTCTGACTTTCGGGCTATATGAAGCGGGCAAGCGCGTGACGGCGGCGCAATATCAAATGGCACTGACCCAGTTGCAGCAGGTTTCGCGTATCGTCGCAAATTGGCACGTCAAATATGATGTCTGGATCACGCCCACGCTGGGCAAGCCCCCGCTAATTATCGGGGAATTCCATGTCGATGAGCGCGACATTGAAAAGGGATTTGCCCCGATGCTGGACTATGTGCCCTTTACTGCACTGCAAAACAGCACCGGTCAGCCCGCAATCAATCTGCCGCTTTTCTGGAACGCTAGCGGTCTGCCCATCGGCACCCAGTTTGTCAGCCGAGTTGGCGAGGAAGCATTGCTACTGCAACTCGCGACGCAGATCGAAATGGCACAGCCGTGGGCAAGCCGGTATCCAGCGATGGGATAAATACCGGCGTTTAAGGATCAGGAATTACCCTTATTCACCAAATCCTCCTGCAGCGCATTCTGCAGCGCCGCGAAGCATTGCGGGTCAATCGCCGAACCGACCTCGCCCGCCATGATCTGCAACGCCTTTTCAACCGGCATAGCGGCGCGATAGGGCCGGTCGGCGGTCAACGCGTCAAAGATGTCGGCGACGGTGATGATCCGCGATTCCATACTGATGCTACTCGCGTCCAGCCCCAGCGGATAGCCTTTGCCGTCCAGCCGTTCGTGGTTTGACCCGGCGATCAGCGCCATATCATGCATCACGCCAATCTGGCTCAAGATATGTGTGGTGTGGTCGGCGTGTCGCCGCATCACGGTCCATTCGTCGTCATCGAGCTTACCCGGTTTCTCGAGAATCGCACTGCTGACGCCCAGCTTGCCGACATCGTGCAGAATGGCGGCGCGGCGCAGGCGGCGGCGGTCGGTATTTGAAAAACCCAGCGCGGCGGCGATGGCATCGGCATAATATCCGACGCGTTCGCTATGTCCGCTGGTAAAACTGCTCTTGGCATCGATAACCTGCCCAAAGGCGGCGGCGATATCGTCGAGATAGTCCTCATCGACTTCGACCTGCTGCGCCGCTGGCTCCAGCGCAAACAGGTCCTCGGCAATGGTCTCCGACGCCAGCGCAGCCCAGAATTCGGGTTCATCGGCGATGCGCAGAAAGGCCGCCGCCAGTTCGGGATCAAGCCAGCTGCCGCTGCGCCCCGCAACCTCGGCCTTCGCCGCT
>JBGSLY010000244.1:0-2893 GCA_041740435.1 Parasphingorhabdus sp. | reverse complement strand
GTGCCGCTTCCGTTACCGCCTCGACCAAGGGCCCGCTGACGTCGCTGATTTCTGTTTCCAGGCCATAGCCCGCATCGACGCCGCCGTTGCTGTCTTCGTCGCGGGCGAACACCATATTGCGCACGGCGGACAACAGGCGTTCGATATCGCCAACCGGCTCGCCTTCGGAAATGCGTTGCAACCAGTGTTCGGCGGGCAGTGACTCTGCCGCGCGCCGTGCCGCCTCTATCGCCTTGCCGCCTTCCTCGTCGTAAGAGGCAAGGTCGGACAGGCGGGCGGACAGTCCCCGGCGGCGGCCCCTGCTGCGGCCTTCGGGTCCGGTGATCCAGCGGCGGATTTCTATCGCTTCCTGCCCCGACAAACGTGCCGAGAACATCGAATCGGCGGCCCCGAACAGGTGATGGCCTTCGTCGAAAATTATCCGGGTCGGGCGGTGTTGCAGCTCGCGGCCCCGGGCGGCGTTGACCATCACCAGCGCGTGGTTGGCGATCACGATATCGGCCTTTTGACTGGCCCGGGTCGCCCGCTCGATAAAGCATTTGCGGTAATGCGGACACCCGGCATAGACGCATTCGCCGCGCCGGTCGGTCAGCGCGGTGCTGCCGTTGCGGCGGAACAGGGTGGTCAGCCAACCGGGCATATCACCGCCGATCATATCGCCGTCGCGGCTATAGGCGGCCCAGCGCGCCACCAATTGCGCCAATATCGCCGCCCGTCCGGCGAATCCGCCTTGCAGCGCGTCCTCCAGATTGAGCAGGCAGAGGTAGTTTTCCCGTCCTTTGCGTACCACCACTTTGTCCCGAAAATTTGCGTTGTCGGGATAAACGCGGGCGGTTTCTTGCGTCAGTTGCCGCTGCAACGCCTTGGTAAAGGTCGAGACCCAGACCGTGCCGCCCGATTGCTCTGCCCATAAGGCCGAGGGGGCGAGATAGCCCAAGGTCTTGCCAATCCCGGTGCCCGCTTCGGCGAGCAACATATTGGGCGCGTCCTTGAACCGGCGCGGGGCGAAATTTTCCGCAACCTGCACCGTATATTGCCGCTGTCCCGCCCGCGCTTCGGACCCCATACCGGTAATCCGGTCGAGCATGGAGAGCGCAGCGTTTTCCTCCAGCGAGATGCTGCGCGGGGCGGGGCGCGGCGGTTCCTCCTCCCATTCGGGCAATTTGGAAAACAGCCAGCGTTCGGCTTGGTCCGGCTTTGCCACCAGTGGCAGGATCTCCGAGGCCCAGGTCCAGCGGGCCCGGTACAGCGACTGGATGGAGTTCCACGCCCCTTCGCTCTCCGCCCAGTTTGGCTGTGTGATGCGGGTCAGAAGCGCCAGCGCGGCGCGGCGGAGCAGCAGCGGAATATCGGCATCATCCGCCGGTTCTTCGAGTGCCAGCGTCCGCGCAAGCCCCGACGGTGTTGGCACCAAAAACTGCGCCGGATGGACAAAGGCAAACAGCTCCAACACATCCAGCCCCGATATATCGGGATAGCCCAGCCTTTGTCCGGTCAGCGGCGCGTTCAATAAAATATGCGGCGTATCCGCCACCCGGTTAATCGCATCGCCCTTGCCAATCGCCCGGCTGCTGCCGTCCGGATCGGCAACCCAGATCCCCTTATGGCTGGCGTAAATCGCCGGATAGGGCAGGGTGATGGGGGCGGGCGGGGGGCGGGTCACACGGTGGTGATAGCGGTGTAGGGTGGCAATGTCGAAGGGGGATTGGGGGGTGTTTGCCCGGAAAAACCCGGCTCGCGGTCTTGTTCTATTTGAGGTCCGTTCTGAATCTATCCATCTGATGCATGCGTTCGTGCAAGATCGTCACGATACCAATGGTCCCGTCGGCTAGCAGTTTCCAATAGATGAAATGATTCTCATATTTGCAAACGAAGCCGTTCACGCCGAATTCGGCTGGTATGGGTGTCCATGGAAATGCGCGTTTCGTAATGGCGTCGAAGCGGTTGAATATACCTTTGATGTATTTCTCGGCCTGATCATCGCCCCATTGTTCGCGGGTATAGGCAAACATCTCGTCAAGCCGGTGACCAGCAACGCGTTGGACGCGAAACCCGCTCATGCGCGTTTGTTGCGGGCTATCAGGTCCTCTGCGCTCAAAACTTCATAGCTATCGTCGGGCCGGGAGAAGGCTGCACTGAGTTCGGCTTTCAGTCTCTCAAAAAGTTCTCTCTCGGTCCGTTCTTTATCCTTTCGGATCAGGTCGCGAACATACTCACTGACATTTTCATATTTGCCATCCGCCCCTACATTGGTCGAGACAAAATCACCGAGAGGACCGCTTACGCGGACATTGAGAGTGAGGTTGGACATCTGGATGCTTCCTTGTGATTTGTCCACATTATGTGGAAAAAAGTGGGCAACGTCAACTAAGCGTCCTGCTCAAATGGAGGAAAAATTGATGCGAGACACCTCCCACTAGCCTAACCCCCTCAGTTCCCGCATAACCCCCGCCATGCCCGCGCTTGCCACCCGTGCCATTGTCTGTTCGGTTCGCCGTCATGGGGAGCATGGGGCGATTGTGCGGGTATTGACACCGGACAACGGGCTGATGGCGGGTTACGTTCGGGGCGCACGGTCGCGCAATATGCGGCCGGTGTTAATGCCGGCCAATGTCATCGCGGCGCAGTTTCGGGCGCGGGTGGAGGAGCAGTTGGCGTCGCTGTCGGCGGAGCTGGTGCAGAGCCGGGGGCCATTTCTGGGTGAACCGCTGGCCGCCGCCGCGATCGACTGGGCCACCGCGCTGACCGCCGCGACTTTGCCGGAGGAGCATGGCTATCCGGCGCTGTATTCTGCTTTGTCGGCGCTACTCGACGCGATTTGCGCGGCCCCTTCGGCGCGGGGATGGGTAGAGGCTTTGGCCCGCTATGAGCTGCTGCTGCTCGCCGAACTCGG
>JBGSLY010000243.1:0-2412 GCA_041740435.1 Parasphingorhabdus sp. | reverse complement strand
GCTGGTCGCACTTGTGGGGCGGCAATCGGCGGTGCTGGAAAGCCTGTTGATTGCCGAATTCCGGCTGGTCGAATTCGCGCCGCCAAAAGTCATTTTCCAACCCGCGCGCGGCGTCGCACAGGTTGATATTGACCGGCTGTGCGACCTATTGAAACGGCAAACCGGCGTCATCTGGACGATCAGGACCGGAGAAGGGGTCGCCAGCCCCAGCATACAGGAACAACGCAAACAGGCCGAAGAAGCAGCCAAGGCCGCGATATTGGAATCGCCAATGGTCAAAGCCGCCTTCGCCGCCTTTCCCGATGCCGAGCTAATCGGTGAGGTTGAGGATGAACCACGGAGCAAAAGTGCATGAAATCTATCGAAGAAATGATGAAGGCGGCGCAGGAAGCGGCGCAAACGGTGCAGAAGCAGATGGAAGAGGCGCAGGCCAAGCTGGAGAGCCTGCGCGTCGAAGGGCAATCGGGCGGCGGTCTGGTAAAGGTTCAGGCGACGGCCAAGGGGCGGATTTTAGGCGTGTCGATTGACGACAGCCTGATCAAGCCAGAGGATAAGCAGATGCTGGAAGACCTTATCGCCGCCGCCTTCAACGATGCCCGCGACCGCGCCGATCGGGTGGCGCAGGAGGAAATGGGCAAAATGGGCGCAGGGCTACAGCTGCCGCCGGGGTTCAAGCTGCCGTTTTGATGTGGGCGCAGTTGAACCTGCCGATTTGACTAGGGCGCAGTTGAACCTGCGTTGCCGCCAACCCATATGTTGGAAATGATCGCTGGTGCATCCGCACCGGCCAAGCCGGAGCCACTATGAAAACCGAATATCCCCTGTTGCCGCTGCGCGATATTGTTGTCTTCCCGAATATGGTCGTGCCGCTGTTCGTTGGCCGCGACAAATCGGTCGTCGCGCTGGAAAAAGCGATGGCGTCGGACAAGGAAATCTTTCTGGTGTCGCAGCTGGATCCATCGGAAGATGATCCCTCGGGCGATGATCTTTATGATACCGGCGTGGTGGCGACGGTGCTGCAAATGCTGAAACTGCCCGATGGCACAGTGCGGGTCTTGGTCGAGGGTAAAATGCGCGCGCGGCACACGTCGCTGCGCGAGCTCGACAACGGCTTTGTCTTGGCGAGCGTGGTGCCAGTGGTGGAGGAAGACGCCGGTCGGACCGATATTCAGGCCCTGATGCGCTCGATTGTCGAGCAGTTTGAAAATTACGCCAAGCTCAACAAGAAAATGCCATCGGAAACTGTGGTCCAATTGGGCGAGATCGACGATCCCTCGCGTCTCGCCGATGCGGTGGCCGCCAATATCAGCGTAAAGGTCGCCGACAAACAGGCGATGCTGATGGAAACCGATCCGGCGAAGCGGCTGGAAATGGCGTTCGCCTTTATGGAGGGCGAACTCGGCGTGCTGCAGGTCGAGAAAAAGATCCGTGGCCGCGTCAAGCGCCAGATGGAAAAGACCCAGCGCGAATATTATCTCAACGAACAGCTCAAAGCCATCCAGCGCGAACTCGGCAACGATGATGGCGAGGGCGGCGATGATGTCGCGGAAATCGGCAAGAAGATCAATGAACTCAAGCTCTCGACCGAAGCGCAAGCCAAGGCGACAGCGGAATATAAGAAGCTGAAGAACATGGCGCCAATGTCTGCAGAGGCGACCGTGGTGCGCAACTATCTTGATGTGCTGCTCGGCCTACCCTGGGGCAAAAAGTCGCGGGTCAAAAAGGACATTGCGGCGGCGCAGGCGGTGCTGGATGAGGATCATTTTGGCCTTGAAAAGGTCAAGGACCGGATCATCGAATATCTGGCGGTACAGGCGCGGACCAACAAGCTGAAGGGCCCGATATTGTGCTTGGTCGGCCCCCCGGGCGTGGGTAAAACCTCGCTTGGCAAATCGATTGCCCGGGCAACTGGGCGCGAATTTGTTCGCCAGTCGTTGGGCGGGGTGCGTGACGAAGCGGAAATTCGCGGTCACCGCCGGACGTACATTGGTTCGTTGCCCGGCAAGATTGTCTCCAACCTCAAAAAAGCCGGAACGTCGAACCCGCTGTTCCTGCTCGACGAGATTGACAAGCTGGGTCAGGATTTTCGCGGTGACCCGGCATCGGCTTTGCTGGAGGTGCTTGATCCCGAACAGAACAATAAGTTCCAGGACCATTATCTGGAAATCGACATTGATCTGTCGGACATCATGTTCGTCACGACCGCCAATTCGTTGAACCTGCCGCAGGCGCTGCTCGATCGGATGGAGATTATCCGGCTGGAGGGCTATACCGAGGACGAGAAGGTCGAAATCGCCAAGCGGCATCTAATTGCTAAGCAGGTTGACGCGCATGGACTGAAAGCAGGTGAATTTGAGCTTACCGAAGCTGGGCTGCGCGACCTGATCCGCTATTATACGCGGGAAGCCGGCG
>JBGSLY010000242.1:0-3076 GCA_041740435.1 Parasphingorhabdus sp. | reverse complement strand
CGCCGTAATCGCGGGCGATGTAACCCAGGTTGCTGACGATCTTGTCATAGCAATAGGCCAGCGATCGCGGCATCTGCCCGTCGAGGATCAGGAAGGCGGCGATGTTGGCCGGTTTATACTCGCCATCATAGACCCAGCGATAGGACCGATGGGCCGAAACCGAACGCAGGATCGATTCCCACTGCATGTTGTCGAGCGAGGAGCCAACATGCGTGACCGCCGGCAGCAGGACATAGTATTTGACGTCGAGAATACGGCTGGTGTTGTCGGCCCGCTCGATGAAGGTGCCGATGCGCGCGAAATTGTAGATCTCGTTTCGCAGCATCGAACCGTGGAAAGCACCGCGAATGAGGCCGGCCTTGCGCTTTACCGCGTCGATCACTTCGGGCAGATCGGCGGATTTCAGCTTGCGGGACAGGAGCTGTTTAAGCTCGATCCAGCATTCATTGGTCGCCTCCCAAACCTCTCTAGTTAGCGCGGTACGCACCAGTCGGGCATTGCTGCGCGCCGCCTGCACCGTTGCATAGATGCTCGACGGATTTTCGGGATCGCTCAGCATGAAGGCGATGGCATTTTCAGCGGTGACTTCACCATATTTGGCGACATAGGCATCGCGTTGTCCGGCGGTGGCAAGGGCGGAATCCCATTCGCGCTCGCCCGATCCTGCGCGGGTCAACACCATTTGAAAGCCGGCATCGAGCAGACGTGCGGAATTTTCCGCACGTTCGAGCAAGCGGTACATCCAGAACAGGCCGCTGGCAGTTTTCCCTAGCATCGGCGTTCTCCCGCCAAAGCGCTCTTTCGCTGGCACGTCATTCGGCCAGTACCCAAGTGTCCTTGGTCCCCCCGCCTTGACTGGAATTAACAACCAGTGATCCTTCGGTCATCGCCACCCGCGTTAACCCGCCGGGGGCAATGTCTATGCCCTCGGGCGACACCAGCACAAAGGGGCGCAAATCGACATGGCGCGGCGCAAGACCGGCGTCTGTCAGGATGGGTACTGTGGACAGCGACAAAGTTGGCTGAGCAATATAATTGCCCGGATTGGCGGCGAGCTTGGCGCGGAAGTCCTCGATCTCTTTCTTGCTGGCGGCGGGGCCAACCAACATCCCATAGCCGCCCGATCCGTGCACTTCCTTGACCACCAGTTCATCAAGATGCTCATCAACATATTTATATTGGTCGGCTTCTGAGCAGCGCCAAGTGGGGACATTTTCCAGCAGCGGCTTTTCCCCGGTATAAAATTCGACAATCTCCGGCATATAGCAATAGAGCGCCTTGTCATCGGCAATCCCCGTTCCCGGCGCATTGGCTAGGGTAATCCCGCCGCTGCGGTACACGTCCAATATACCCGGCACGCCCAGCATGGAATCGGGCCGGAAATTCAGCGGATCGAGATAGTCATCGTCGATCCGGCGATACAGCACGTCAATCGCCTGATAGCCACGTGTGGTACGCATCGCGATCCGCCCGTCAACAACGCGCAGGTCGTGCCCTTCGACCAGTTCCGCGCCCATATGATCGGCCAGAAAGCTGTGCTCAAAATAGGCGGAATTGAAAATGCCGGGGGTCAGCACCGCCACCACCGGCTTGCCCTTGCATTGCGGCGGTGCGCAGGCGGAGAGTGATCGGTGCAGGCTTTGCGGATAGTTACCGACCGGCTGCACCCCGACGCGCGAGAAGAGTTCCGGAAACATCTGGATCATCGTTTCCCGGTTTTCCAGCATGTAGGAAACGCCCGAAGGCGTCCGAGCATTATCCTCCAGCACATAAAACTGCCCTTCGCCAGTGCGGACTAGGTCGGTGCCGATGATATGAGTATAAATGCCGCCAGGTGGATTGACCCCGATCATCTGCGGCAGAAACGCGGCGTTATTGGCGATAAGGTCGACCGGAATCCGGCCCGCGCGCAGGATTTCCTGCCGGTGATAAATATCGTACAGAAAGGCGTTGATCGCCCGCACCCGCTGTTCGATGCCTTTCGATAATTTGCGCCATTCGCGGGCGGACAAGATGCGCGGGATGATGTCAAACGGGATCAGCCGCTCATCGGCCTCCTGCTGACCATAGACATTAAAGGTAATGCCCGTGCGGCGGAAAAACGCCTCCGCCTCCTGCGTCTTGCGGCGCAATCGGCCGTGATCTTGAGCCGAAAGCCATTTGTCATAGGTCTTATAGGGGCGGCGCACCCCGATTTTTGTTTTGCCCTGCATTTCGTCAAACACGTTGGAGCCATCCCCTCACCCGAAAAGATTCTCTCCCACCCCAAGGGATATGTGCGCCAAATGTGAATGCCTTGCAAGAGGGGTGGCGACGGGATGTCGACCTCAATCGCCTGCAATCTGCAAACGGGCATCCATCGATTTATGTAAAATACGCACAACCGAAATATGATCGTTCGAAAACAAATAGTAAATATGATGCCTTCGGTAAGAGAGACTGCGCAGTGCTGGCGCGAGCTCCGGCCTAGCCATTCCCATTTGTGGAAAATTTTGGAGCTGCGTTAACGCGTCATCCAATCCGTGCAGATACGCCAACGCTGCGGACATTCCGTGGTTAAGTTCGCCATGTTCAAAAATGTCACTTACGTCTGCAAGTGCAGCACTGCGTAAACGCAGTGTAATCACGGATGACTTTCAAGACGCTCGGAAATAATATCTGCAATGGTACGGTCACTCTCGGGTGAAGCTAATCCTAGAGCAATCTCTGACTGCAAACGCCGTTGCGCCTCTTCAAATCGCTGTTCACGGCGAACAAGATCACGAATATAGTCGCTATTGCTGGCAAAGCCGCCATCTTGAACACGGTTTTCGACCCAATTCTTTAACTTTTCCGAAATCGAGATGTTCATTTGCGCCATACTATTTTGATACGATTCTGCACCAAAATTGTCAAGCAAGCCAGCTACCCCCGGCCGCGATAGCCGCTGACGCCTTGATCGGGTATCCATGCCCCAGACGGTGGCGGGCCAGATTGCCAGAAAACGTCAATCGGGATGCCACCGCGCGGGTACCAATAGCCACCGATGCGTAACCATATCGGTTGCATTTCATCGAACAGGCGCCGCCCGATACCC
>JBGSLY010000241.1:0-7180 GCA_041740435.1 Parasphingorhabdus sp. | reverse complement strand
TCCCGGCAACCCGCGGATCTAGTCGGTCGCGCCGCCGCGCCGTCACTGCCACTTTGGCACCGCACGCCGCCAATATCTGGGCAAAGCGGTGACCAAAGCCGGATGAGGCGCCGGTTACCAGAGCGACGCGGCCCGAGAGGTCCGATGAGAATTGGGGCGGAGTGAAATCCATGGCCGGGTGTTCCTTTATTGGGAATGATTCCCCGGCCATGGCAAAATTTTCACCCTCGTGAAAGGGTGATCAGCTGACCGCGTTCACGTCCGCTTGGGTGACGGGCGCAATCCGGATTTCAACGCGGCGGTTGCATTGCAGGTCGCTTGGCGTCATTTCCGGCGCGCATTTCAGCTGGCTCTCACCAAAGCCGCGTGTGGCCATCCGGGCGGACTGTACGCCGCGGCCAGACAGATAGGCGGCAACCGATTGGGCCCGGCGCTGCGACAAGTCGGCGTTCAAAGAGTCGCTACCGCGCGAGTCGGTATGGCCATATACGTCGATATAGGTCGACGGATATTCCACCAAGGTGGAGGCCACGCTGTCCAAAGCTGACTGGAAATTGGACTTTACGGCGGCGCTATTGGTATCAAAGGTCACATCGCCGGGCATGTTGAGCACCAGCTCATCACCCTGACGGTCAACCTCGATGCCGGTGCCAGCGGTTTGCTCGCGTAGCTTCTTTTCCTGCTGATCAAGATAATATCCAGCGCCTGCACCAGCAATGGCGCCAATGCCCGCACCGACAATTTCCTCGGTCCGCGACGTTTTGCCGCCAATCAAATCGCCTGCCAGATAGCCTAGCCCGGCACCCAGCACGCCGCCAATGGCCGCCTTTGAGATCGACTTGTTACCCGTTTCCGGATTGGTCACACAGGCGCTGGTGAGTGCCAATGCACTCAATGATATCGCGGCCATCAGGCCTCTGCTCATTCGTTTGCTGTTATGTTCCATGCTATTTTCTTTCATAATGTGCTGGTTCGTGGGGCATTTCCAGCTGCACTGTACGGGATACTGAACAACCGGAGCGGCCATTAAGTTCCATCGTCGTTTGATGGGGTGGTTGGTTTTAACAACAGCGGCCCTGAACTGATGGTGAGTGGCCGGGTCAGGTAACGTTCAGCGCAAGCGCCGCGCCCGTCCGGCAAATGCAGGTGGTTCTTGCCAGCCTGTCCTATTTTGCTCTAAACCATGCCATGGCTCCGTTTCCTTGGTTTGACGTTTTCGTCATTTGTGTGCTCATCATGATAAACGGTGTCTTTGCGATGTCCGAACTCGCCATCGTATCGGCGCGCTCGGCGGTGTTGCAGGCGGCGGAAAATAACGGCAGCAAGGGCGCGGCGACCGCACGGGTTTTGGCGTCCGACCCCGGAAAATTCCTCTCCACGGTCCAGATCGGCATTACCTTGATCAGCATTTTGGCGGGCGCCTATTCGGGGTCAAGTCTGGGCGGCCCGGTGGGTGAGCGGTTGACGTTGCTCGGCGTTCCCGATGATTGGGCCGGCACGATTGGTTTTGGGCTGGTGATTGCGGTGACGACCTATGGATCGCTGGTAATCGGTGAACTGGTCCCCAAGCAACTGGCGCTGCGCAAGGCGGAGCCGGTGGCGATCATCATGGCCCCGGTGTTGGCCGGACTTGCGCGGGTAACCGCGCCGCTGGTCTGGGTGCTTGACCGCAGCAGCGCGGTGATTTTCCGGATGCTGGGCCTCCAACGCTATGAGCAGCAGATGGTGACCGCCGAGGAATTGCACCTGATTGTGGCGGAAGCGACGCGCTCGGGCGTTATAGAGGAGCACGAGCGGCAAGTGATCGCTGGTGTCGTGCGCCTTGCCGACCGACCGGTGCGCGAGATTATGACCCCGCGAACCGAGGTGGACTGGATCGATGTCGATTCTTCGCCCGACGAAATCCGGGCGAAGCTGCAGGAATCTCCGCACAGCCGCATTCCGGTTGCGGAAAAGTCGGTCGACCAGATCATCGGGCTGGTTCAGGCACGCGATATTGCCGCCGCGCTGTTCCGGCGTGAAACCCTTGATCTTCGCGTCTTAATGCGGCCTTTGACCATTGTCCCGGATCAGATTGATGCGATGGATGCGCTGACCATGCTGCGCGAATCCGAAGTGCCGATGGTGATGGTGCAGGACGAATATGGCCATTTCGAAGGCATTGTCACCCCCGCCGACCTGCTGAGTGCGATTGCCGGGGAATTTGTCTCGGATCAGGATGAAGGCGCGGTGCCGCATGTGATCGAGCGGGCCGATGGGTCTTTGTTGGTATCGGGCGCGATGCCGATTGATGCTCTGGCCGAACGGCTGGGCATGCGCCTTCCCGAAGACCGTGATTACGCGACCGTCGCTGGCCATGCGCTGGCCACACTGCGCCATCTGCCCGAAGAGGGTGAACTGTTCGAAGATCAGGACTGGGTCTTTGAAATTGTCGATATGGACGGGCGCAAGATCGACAAGCTGCTGGTTCGCGCGGCGGGTTAGGTGATGTATCCCCGAACTTTAAACCCGGCCTGTGATAAGGTCATACTTGCCTATGCTGCCGCTATAACAATCCCCGAACTAGCAAATCAGCGATTGCACGGCAGCGGCGTTGGTCTTAACCGGTCGGTTAACCCAACGAAGGAATCCCAATGACCGATCGCGCCCAAAAGATTGCTGCCCAGGTCGAGGCCTTTGTCCGTGACACCGTCATTCCCTATGAGCATGACTCCAGACTGGGCGACCATGGACCAAGCGATGATCTGGTACACGAACTGCGCGCATTGGCCAAAGCCGCTGGGGTCTTGACCCCGCATATTCTATCCGACGGCAGCCATTTGTCCCATAGCGAGACCGCCATCGTCCTGCGCGCCAGCGGCCTGTCGCCTTTGGGACCGACAGCGGTCAACACTATGGCCCCCGATGAAGGCAATATGTACCTGCTTGGCAAAGTCGGCAGCCCGGAAATTAAGGAGCGCTTCCTGACACCTTTGGTCGACGGGACGGCTCGCAGCGCCTTTTTCATGACCGAACCGGCGAGCGAGAATGGCGCGGGCAGCGACCCGATGATGATGCAAACCACCGCACGGATGGACGGCAACCATTGGATCATCAACGGCCGCAAGACCTTTATCACGGGTGCGATGGGCGCCAAAGTCGGGATTATCATGGCCAAATCCGATGTGGCGGCGGGCGGCGGGGCGTGCATGTTCCTCGTCGATCTGCCCGACCCAGCAATTCGTATCGAACGGGTGCTGGATACCATCGACAGCTCCATGCCCGGCGGCCATTCGGTGGTGATGATCGACAATTTGCGCGTCCCGGCCGACCAGATGCTGGGCGAGGCAGGCGAAGGTTTCAAATATGCGCAAATCCGGCTTGCCCCTGCCCGGCTGACGCACTGCATGCGCTGGCACGGTTGCTGCATCCGTGCACAAGAGATTGCGACCGAGTATGCGGTGAAGCGACAAGCCTTTGGCAAGCCGTTGATCGACCATGAAGGCGTCGGCTTCATGTTGGCGCAAAACCAGATTGATCTGAAGCATACCGAACTGATGATCGACTGGTGTGCCTCGGTGCTCGACAGCGGCGCGCCGGGCACCACCGAAAGCAGCATGACCAAGACCCATGTCGCCGAAACCCTGTTCCAGATCGCCGACCGATGTGTTCAGGTGATGGGCGGCACCGGGGTGTCGCGCGACACGATTGTCGAACAGGTGTTCCGCGAGATCCGCGCTTTTCGTATCTATGATGGTCCGACCGAGGTGCACAAATGGTCGCTGGCCAAGAAAATCAAGAAAGACTGGTTGGCGAAAAACGCCAACTAAACATTATTTGCGATGGAGAAGAAGTGATGAGCGGCTGGCCGAAACTGCAATGGGAACACGAACCAACCGGACCTCTAAAAGGCTTGCGGGTGGTCGATATGTCAACCGTCGTGCTTGGGCCGTTTGCGACGCTTAATCTCGCCGATCTGGGGGCGGAGGTCATCAAGATCGAAAATGACGAGGGCAAATTTGGCGGCGATATGATGCGTCACGCCGGCGACAATCCCACCGGCGATCTGGGCCCAATCTTCGCCTCGCTCAACCGCAACAAAAAATCGATTACGCTCAACGGCAAAAAAGCCGCTGATAAGGCGATCATATTGGAGCTCATCAAGCACGCCGATGTGTTCTTCCACAATGTCCGGCTGGCCGGGATGGAGAGGTTGGGGCTGGACTATGAAAGCGTCAAGGCGATCAAGCCCGACATTATCTATATCCACTGCGCCGGATTTGGCCAGGGCGGCGAATATTCGCACCGTCAGGCCTATGACGACCTGATCCAGTGCGCGTCGGGCTTCGCCTCGCTGTTCGAATTGCGCGGCGATAGCGGGCGGCCGCTGTACGCGCCTTCGCTGATTGCCGACAAAACTATCGGCCTGTTCGCTAGCAACGCCACTTTGGCCGCGCTTTATCACCGCGAAAAAACCGGCGAGGGCCAGTTTGTCCAGGTCCCGATGTTCGAGGCCTTTACTTGGTTCAACATGGTCGAAAATCTGTGGGGCGAAACCTATGTCCCCGGCAATGGCAAAATGGCCTATACCCGCTCGGTCAACGCCAACCGCAAACCCTATCCCACCAAGGACGGATTTATCGGCCTAGTCCCCTATGATGACCGGCAATGGCGTAAGTTTTTCGAACTGGGCGGACAACCCGGCGTATTCGACGATCCACGCTTTTCCGACTATACGCAGCGGACTAAGAACATCCATGCGCTCTATGCCAAGATCGAGGAAATTTCGGCGACCAAGACCACCGACGAATGGCTGAAACTGCTCGACGAGAATAATATTCCGGCGATGCGCTATAACCGGCTACCCGAAGTGCTAAGCGATCCGCATTTGGAGCAGGTCGGGTTTTTCAGCGTTCGGGAGAGTGAAAAGCTGGGCAAATATCGCTCACTGCGCCATCCTGTGCTCTATTCGGCCAGCCCCGCCAGCGTTTACGCCGATCCGCCGACATTGGGGCAGGACAATGAGGAAATCTTTACCGCAATGGGCATGGAGCGGGCGGCAGAGGAGGCCGCAGAATAAGCGGTGCGCGACGCAGATTGAAAATCGAATAATCTCTTCAATTATCATTAAACTGTCTTATATAGGTCATACATCTGCGGGAAACAGAAAGGCCGACAGTCATGGCACGTCCACAAACCGATATTGAAGCTGGCCGCAACGCGCTGATCGAAGTCGCCGACCGGGTGATCCGCGATCGCGGCGCAGTTGACTTCACCATCGCAGATCTGGCGAAAGAGGCGGGGATGTCGCAATCCAACGTCTACCGCTTTTTCGAAAACAAGGACGCTCTGGCCGAAGCGATGGCCGGACGCTGGTTCGCCGAACTGATGGACACCATGGAAGAGGTGGTTGCGCTCGATTTGGAACCGCGCGCTAAGCTGTATGAGTTTTTTGCCCGCCGTCTGGCGCTGAAGCGCACCCGTTTTGCCGAAGACCCGGCGCTATTCGCTTCTTATATGGAACTGGGCGACCAGCATTTTGAAGTCGTGCGGGGCTATGTCGATCTGGCCGACCATTATATGGCGATGATCGTCAGCGAAGCGGTGGAGGCCGGCTATTTTCCCGGACTGTCGATCGATCAGGCGATGACGGTGATCAACATCATGGTCCAGCCATTCTGCAATCCGCAGCTCCTCATGTACTGGACCCATGCCGCCGACCAAGGCCGTCTGGAAATCGTCATCAACGCGATTTTTGACGGGGTGCGGGCGAATCAGGCTATCACCGAAAAGCCTCGACTATCGATTGCGGAATAAGGAGCGATACAAAGGATTACCATCCCTATTGCAAGAGTCTGTCGATCATCTCATCAAGCACATCTAAAGCCGGTGAACCTGCTCGCACAAAGGTATCGTGAATAAAGTCGGCATCTGCGACGAGAACCACTTTGCCTTCACCAATCTTGCAAATCGCCTCGGTCGATTGCCGTCCAATGCCACATTTCGACCCCGCATCTTTGCTTTGCGCTGCCCTGACAAAATAGCCAATCCCGGAAGAGGGCAACCGGACGTTTTGCACATGAAGTGAAGCCGTAGACCCACCTCTCAACCGCAATTCCAAGCCCCAATGATTGAGCAGCGGAGACAACATGCCGATGGCCAGCGGTCTGCGGGGATCGCCGAACGGCAAATCGCTGGGCCAGACCAGTTCCGGGTCAGTCAGGATCACCGCTCGTCCCCCGCCGCGCACCCACGTGTCTAGCCTAACCAGATCGGCGGGGGCAAAAGGGCGCGGCTGAGCCAGGATCATCACTGCGGGCGGGTCGGTATCCAGCGTATCCAGATTGTCGGAAAGGCGGGTCTGATACCGCTGCTGCCAATGCGCCATAATTGCCGCAGGCTCCGACTTACCGGCAATCAGGTCCTCCATCGGCGCATCCGCGTCCCACAATAGGGGCAGGCTGGTCACGACCAGAACGGACGGTTTTGGGTCCGGTGCAGCAGCGGTGCAGGCCGAACAGGCCAAGAGCAGTGCAGGTCCAAACAACCGAAGGAAATACCGAGACGTCAGGGTTCCCGGTCCATCCGCGATTCCAGCTTGGGATCGGGTCTTAGGTCGGGAACAATCTGTCCGGTGCCAGAGGCTTGTCCGGCGGGTGTGGCGGATTTGGGGGCAGGTGCCGCTTGCGGCGGCGCGCCTTTGGTTTCGGCCGGTGCCGGGGTCAGTCCCATTTCGGCCAAAGGTTCGCTTTTCTTGTCGGCGCCATTTCCGGCCGCCGTCCCCGCGAGTGCACCGCTTTCTGTTTTTATCGCTTCCAGCGCGCCGGTTTCTTCGCTGGCGCGATCAATAACCAGATTGGCCAGACCCACCACCAACAGCACCGCCGCCAGCCCCATGACACCGACCTGTATCCGCTGAACACTGTCCTGTTTTTCGTTCATAGGTCTGTTTACCTGAAAGTTACTCGTCTGTCACCTGCCCGCCAGCCACGGGAATACCGGTAGCCCTTTTGCTTCTAGCCATTGGCGGTTGTAGAGGGTCGACAAATAGCGGAATCCAGTGTCGCACAAGATGGTCGCAATCCTGTGTCCCGGTCCAAGCTGCCGCGCCAATGCCACCGCCCCCGCAACATTGATACCCGATGACAGGCCGAGACATAGGCCCTCCTCCGCCATCAGCCGCCGGACCCATTCGATACCC
>JBGSLY010000240.1:0-5157 GCA_041740435.1 Parasphingorhabdus sp. | reverse complement strand
TCATTTTTGGCAGGTCGTCAGCGGCCATTCCGATTGAGGGAAGTCCAGACGATGATGTGCTTGATGGGACCGATGCCTCCGATATCCTGTATGGAAGAAACGGCAACGACACGTTGAATGGTCTTGGAAGGGATGATACGCTGTTTGGCGGCAATGGCGATGATATCGGGAACGGTGGCGATGGAAATGATCTGATCAGGGGGCAAAATGGCGCTGATGTGCTGGACGGTGGCAGTGGCAATGACCGTCTCGTAGGTGGCATTGGCGATGACATCATAGCGGGGGGATCGGGTGACGACACGATAATAGGTGGTGTCGGTCGCGATACGCTTATCGGCAATGGCGGTAATGACCGGTTCGTCTATTCGGCGACCACCGACAGCCTGGTCGCCGGATTCCAGCGCGATCTGATCAAAAGATTCGATCATGGCAGCGACAAGATTGACCTGCACCTAATCGACGCAATTCCCGGCGGCACCGATGATGCCTTTGCCATCGTTGACGGCTTCACGGGCACGGCGGGGCAGATTGTGCTTAGCCATGGTACCGGCTTTACCCGCGTGTATATCGACGGCGATGGCGACGGCATCGGCGAAATGCTGATCACCGTCCGTGCGCACATCGCTTTGGATGCGAGTGACTTTATTTTGTAGGATTTCTCAACACCGCTACCGCGTAGGCACCGGAACCTCGCCGGAATAGTCATAGAACCCGCGACCGGTTTTGTGGCCCAGCCAGCCCGCCTCGACATATTTGTGCAGCAAGGGTGCGGGGCGGAATTTGGGGTCGCCGCTGGTGTGGAACAGTACGCGGCAAATCTCCAGACAGGTGTCCAATCCGATAAAATCGGCCAAGGTCAGCGGCCCCATCGGATGGTTGAGGCCCAGTTGGACGGCGGTGTCAATGTCGCGAATATTCGCAACACCTTCGCCCAGCGCAAAACAGGCTTCGTTGATCATGGGGAGCAGGATACGGTTGACGATGAATCCCGGCGCATCATTGGCAAACACCATTTTCTTGCCAAGGCTGCTGCCAAATTTGCGCACGATATCCACTGTACTGTCCGATGTGGCGAGACCCCGGATGACTTCGATCAGGTCCATCACCGGCACCGGATTGAAAAAATGCACGCCGATAAACCGCGCCGGATCGGGCGTGAAATTCGCCATCCGGGTGATCGGTATGCTGGATGTGTTGGAGGCGAGCACCGCCTTGTGTCCCAGTATCTTGCCAACATCGGCAAAAATTTTCTGCTTGATTTCCTCCCGCTCGGTCGCCGCTTCGATGATCAGGCCAGCATCGGCCATCGGCTCCAGGCTGGCCACCGTCTCA
Source organism: Parasphingorhabdus sp. (assembly GCA_041740435.1). Taxonomy (GTDB): domain Bacteria; phylum Pseudomonadota; class Alphaproteobacteria; order Sphingomonadales; family Sphingomonadaceae; genus Parasphingorhabdus. The sequence continues at coordinate 3,825 of JBGSLY010000240.1, read as the reverse complement.
ATCCGGCCAAGCGCGGTGTCGGCAGTTTGGTGGTCGATCTTTTCTTTGGCTACCAATCGGGCAAGCTGTTTGGCGATCCCCGCCTTGCCTTTGTCGGCGACCTCTTTGCTGACGTCGGACAGATAGACATGAAATCCCGCCTGCGCCGATACCTGGGCGATACCTGCGCCCATTTGTCCCGCGCCAATGACTCCGATGGTGTTCATGCTATTGTCCTTATGCTTGCTGTGGTAACGCTTTCAATTCACCGCTCGTTAATCGCTTAGGGGATGTAAAAGCAATCATGCGCACGTTTTTTCTTGGCTTAACCCTTGCACTCACAGCCGCGGCCCCGCTTGCCGCCGCCAGCCCCGCGCCGATTCCCGGAGAGGTGAAAATATTCCGCAACTGGGCCGTTGGATGCGACAATGCTGGCACCTGTACAATGACCGCCCTGGTCCCCGAAGAAGACGGTGGCTATGACAAATGGGGCGGACCGGTGTCGATTAGTCGCGGCGCAGGGAACAGTGATGACATAGTGATTACCGCGCGGCCCGATATGGAAGATGAAAAGCTGGTCGCGCTCGACCGGTATCAGATGCTAATCGATGGCAAGTTGGTCGACACCGGGGCCATCCGCAAGGAGGACTATCCGATCCGGATTGTCGGTGCCGATGCGGCAAAGGCGATCAACGCCATCGTGAGCGGCAGTGTTCTCAAATTTATCGCGATGGACGGGACTCCGATTTCCGAAATATCTCTGGCGGGCAGCTCGGCTGGCCTGCGCTATTTTGACGCCATTCAGAAACGGGACGGAACCAGAAGCGCGCTGGTCGCCAAGGGCAGGGTGCGTATCGTTCCCATATGTCCGCTCTTCCTGTCATCGCGGTCAAGAAGATGAAAGAAGCGGACAAGATGCCCGATACCCCGGCGCTTGTCACATTGGTCGAGGGTTCGGATTGTCAGGAAGAGCGTTTTGGTCCGAGTGAAGATCAAGCCTTTCCGCTGGGCAGAGTTAATGACACCGATATGGCCTTGGTCCTCGTCGCCTGCGGATCGGGCGCGTATAATTTCAGCAGTGCCGCCTATATCGGTTCGCGGAAATCGAAAAAAGGCGGCTGGAAATTTGTCCCGGCACGTTTTGACTATGCCCCCGGTTGGACCACCGACAGCGGCAATTTGCCCTTGCTTGTAAACGCATATTGGGACGAGGAAACGCGCAAGCTTAGCAGTTTTGCCAAGGGCCGAGGGCTCGGCGATTGCGGCAGTGCAGAGGATTACGTCTGGGACGGCACTATGTTTCGTTTGACCCGCGCCGCCTCTATGCCCGAATGCCGCGGCAGCTGGGAATGGATCACCACATATCGGGCAAAAGTTTCAGCCAAATAGCGTCGCTTATGGCGCTGTCCTGAACGGCCGCGCCTCGGCAAGGATCAGGGTGAAAGCATCCACCGGGTCGCTCCAGTCAGCAATTGGCGACCAGCCCCCGGCGCGAAGCATCAGCCGCGCGTCGCGCAAGCCGTATTTGTGGCTGTTTTCGATATGCAGCCGCTGGCCACGTCGCAATGTGTATGCCTCTCCAAGCACATCGAAGCTGCTATCCGCAATCGCCTCCAGATAGATTTCAATCCGCGCATAGAGGTCGTTCCAGACCGCCACGTGCCGGAAATTCTCGATCTGAATCGTGCCGCCGAGCTCTCGGTTGATGCGGGCGAGCAGGTTCAGCGAGAATTGCGCCGTCACCCCTGCCGCATCGTTATAGGCGGCTATCAGGGTTTCCACTGGCTTGATCCGGTCAAAGCCGATCAGCAGCATCGCGCCGGTGCCAAGGTCAGCGCGCATCGTTCGCAGCAAATCAACCGAAGTGCGGGCGATCATATTGCCAATGGTCGAACCGGGGAAAAAAACCAGCTTCGGCAAAGCAATAACAGCGCGGGGCAGGGTGACCGGATGCATGAAATCGGCGGCGAGTGGGTGCATGGGCAGGTCGGGGAAGGCGGCTTGCAAGACAGCCGTGCTTTGAGCGAGAAACTCGCCAGAAATATCAATCGGGACATAGGCGGCTGGATTGACAGCTTTGAGCAACAAAGGCGTTTTGGTCGAGCTTCCCGAGCCAAATTCGACCACCGCCCGCCCCGGCCCGGTCCGTTTCGCAATGTCCGGCGCAGCGCCTTTTAACAATGCTGTTTCGGTGCGGGTCGGATAATATTCGGGCAGCTGTGTAATCGCCTCGAACAGCTCCGAACCCTGACGGTCATAAAGCCAGCGCGCGGGAATTGCATGGGTGGGCGTGCCGAAACAGGCCAGCACATCAGCGGCAAAAGCTGGATCGGGTTGCGAAACAGGCGGCATCACGCCTCGTCACGGGCGAGACGCAGTCCGGTGAATTGCCAACGCTGGTGCGGGTAAAAGAAATTGCGATAGCTGGCGCGGACATGCCCCGGCGGCGTCGCGCAGCTGCCGCCGCGCAAGACAAACTGCCCAGACATAAACTTACCATTATATTCGCCAACCGCGCCCTCGGCGGCGCGAAATCCGGGATAGGGGCGGTACGCGCTACCGGTCCATTCCCATGTGCCGCCGAACATTTGGCTAAGCCCTGTTTCATGAAACGCGGGTTGCGGACTCACCACGTCATCCAAGTCCAGAAATTGTCCGGACACAGAGCTGAGCCGCTGCGCCGCGACTTCCCATTCGGCTTCGGTGGGGAGGCGTATGCCCGGCCATTGCGCGGCGGCCCAGCTGGCATAGGCATCGGCTTCATACAGGCTGATATGGCAGACCGGTGCGTTTGCATCGCGCGGCTGCCAGCCCGACAAGGTGAATTGCAGGGGTCCCTCGTGATCGTCATCGCGCCAATAGGCGGGTGCACTGATGCCCTGCGCCTGCACCCATGCCCAGCCATCCGCCAGCCAGAATTGCGGCGTGCGATAGCCGCCGTCCTCGACAAACGCCTGCCATTCGCCGTTGGTGACGGTGCGGCTGGCCAAGCTGTGCGGCACCAAAATCACCTTGTGCGCTGGTCCTTCGCAGTCAAAGGCGAAGTCTGCCCCCTGATGGCCGATAACCTGCTCGCCCTCGGCGCCCGCTATCCATTCCAGATTACGCGGCGGGAGGTCGGACACGGTAATTTCACCCGGCCAGACCGCTGGTCCCAGAGGATTGAGCGAAAACAAATGCAGCAGGTCGGTCAGGAGCAGCTCCTGATGCTGCTGCTCGTGCTGAATGCCGAGCATCACCAGATCGCTGCACCTCTCCGAAAGCTGGGCAAAATTTTCCATCACCGCTTCGGTAACATGGCGGCGAAAGGCCAGAATTTCAGCCAGACTTGGCCGGGTCAACAGCCCTCGTTGCGGACGGGCGTGACGCGGTCCCTCCGCCTCGTAATAGCTGTTGAACAGGAACGGAAGCCGGTCATCGAATAAGCGATAGTCGGGCAAATGATCGCGCAGGACAAAGGTTTCGAAAAACCAGCTGCTGTGTGCCAAATGCCATTTGGCGGGGGAAGCATCGGGCATCGACTGAACCGTCGCATCGGCATCGGATAGGCCGGACACCAGCCGCTCGGTCAGCTGCCGTGTTGCCGCGAAGCGCTGCTTTAGGTTTTCATGGTGCGATGCTTGAGTGATGGGCCTTCTCCGCATTGCCGGTCGTTCGCGACCCTATTCGCGCCTGATGACACAGACGTTACCGCGAAGCGCCCGGTTTCCACAAGATGTCATCCGCGCCATTGCCATTCAAATGGCGGGCAAGGACGAACAAATAATCGGACAGGCGGTTGATATAGGCCAGCCCCGCCGGGTTGATCGGCATTTCCCGCTGCGCCGCCACCATTGCGCGTTCGGT
>JBGSLY010000239.1:0-1753 GCA_041740435.1 Parasphingorhabdus sp. | reverse complement strand
CGCCGGACGAGCGAATAGCCGTTGCTGTGTACCCCTGATGACGCCAGCCCGAGCAGCACGTCGCCCGGCTGAACCCGGTCACCTGTCAGAACCTGATCGCGCTCGACCGCGCCGACGCAAAAACCGGCCAGATCATAGTCGCCGGGCGCATACATGCCTGGCATCTCTGCCGTTTCTCCGCCAATCAGGGCGCATCCTGAGATTTTACAACCCTCGGCAATACCAGCAATCACCCGTTCCGCGACTCCGCTTTCCAGCCGTCCCGTGGCGAAATAATCGAGGAAAAACAGCGGTTCTGCGCCTTGCACGATCAGATCGTTGACGCACATTGCCACCAGGTCAATACCAATAGTCTCGTGCCGGTCATGGTCGATGGCGAGCTTTACCTTTGTCCCGACACCGTCATTGGCCGCAACCAGCAAGGGGTCGGAATAGCCCGCCGCCTTTAGGTCGAAAAAGCCGCCAAAACCGCCCAATTCGGCATTGGCACCGGGGCGGGCAGTGGATTTGGCGAGCGGTGCTATCGCCCGGACCAGCGCATTGCCCGCGTCAATGGAGACACCGGCCTTGGCATAGGTGTAGGATTCGGGCTCAATATGCTTATTGTCAGTCATGGTGGGTCCGATTAGACAAGTCTGCTCTGGATTTCCACGTCATATTGGTCAAAAGGGCCCGAATGAGTTTTTTGGGAACATGGAAGCTGCGCTGGACTGCGCTAGTTGCGTTGGTAACGGTTGCGGCTGGTGCGGTGCTCTATGCCCAAATTGAAGGCGAGGATCGCGGCGTTGCACCGATTGCCAGCACTGGTGATTTCGAAGTTTCCGGCGTCAAAGTGGAAGCATCGGGCGACACCCCCGAAGAAGCGAGAAAAAAGGCTTGGGAAGAGGCGCAGCGGTTGGGCTGGCAAAAACTCTATGCGCGGACCCATGGCGGCGCACAAACCGCGCCTTTGGCCGACTCGACGCTCAATGACATCGTCTCTGCGATTGTGATTGAGCAGGAGCAAATTGGCCCCAAGCGCTACATCGCGACCTTGGGCGTGCTGTTTGACCGCGCCCGCACCGGATCGATATTGGGATTGGGCGGCGACCGGCTGCGATCTCCGCCGATGTTGCTGTTGCCGATCCAGATCAGCGGCGGGGTGCGACAGGTGTTTGAAACGCGCACCGAATGGCAAAAGGCTTGGGCGCGTTATAATGCTGGTGATAGCGCTATTGATTACGTCCGTCCCTATGGTTCCGGGGCCGACTCGCTTCTGCTTACCGCTGGACAGGCACAGCGGCGCAACCGGGTTTGGTGGCGGATGATCCTCGATCAATTTGGTGCTGCCGACGTGGTCATCCCGCAGGCGCGGCTTATCCGGCAATGGCCCGGCGGTCCGATCACCGGCCAGTTTTCCGCCCGCTATGGACCTGACAACCGCTATATCGGCGGCTTTGTCTTGCAGTCACGCTCGGGCGAGGATCTTGCGCAGATGCTGGACCGGGCGGTGCAAAGGATGGACCAATTGTTTGTCAGCGCTTTGTCGCAGGGCATTTTGCGGCCCGATCGTTCGTTGACCTTTGACGATCAAGTCGAAGTCACCGATGCCGAGCTAGAGAGGCTCCTTGCAGAAGAAGCTGAACTCAAGGCAAACGGGCCGCGTCCGCAATCCGAAGAAAGTCAAAATGCATCATCAGGAGAAACGGCACCATCCGCGCCAGCAGCGCTAATTTCGGTGTCGATCCAGTTTGATGCCGCTGATGCGGCTGCC
>JBGSLY010000238.1:0-5370 GCA_041740435.1 Parasphingorhabdus sp. | reverse complement strand
TGCAGCGCCTGCGCATCGATAATATCGGCCCGTTCGGCCTTGCTAAGCTTCAGGTCAACGACAAATCCCATCAATGATGCTGCACGGTCTGCGGCATTGATCCGGGAGGACAAAGTGGTCGTGATGGTAAGATCACCGGTCATGGCATCACGGCCAATCATATCATTGTCGATTCGTCGCTGCAGCCGCTCAATCGCCGCAGGGTTCTGGCCCTGATTGAGGAGATGAATTCCCTGATAATTACGCAGCAGCCTTTGCACCACAGGATCGATGGATCGCATGCCATCCGCGATACCGAACAGCGCGTCTGCCTCATCGAACGCACCCAAATTGGATTTCTGCAAAGCCCGATTGGCGTAATATTCAACCGGATCAATGCGGCCTTCGTCCAGACTGTCGATCCGTTGTTGCAGCGTTTCGAAATATTCCGCTGCTTCGGCATAATCGCCGGTAAGATTGCGGCGATAGCCTTCGGCGAGAGCCTGATCGGGTTTCAGCGTTGCCGCCTGCACCCGGGCAAAGGCAAACGGGTCTTCGATCGATGTTGTCGCTATTTCAACGGATCCGCTGACAACCTCTCCTGCGTCGAGTGAGCGTAGGGCCAAGATCGTGGCGCTATCATAGGCCGCTATACCATCAGCGACGAAAACGGTGTCCCCGCGTTCCAGCACAAACCGCGACCAGCTCAGATTTTGCGGGCCGGTGCAGTCGCTTCTGTTGATGCCAGCAACGCCGCCGGTTTGCGTAGTCCAATTGCCAGCACATACCACATCTGCCTTGCCAATTTCCGCAACTCGGTTGATCGCGGCGTCCCGGCTGGCGCGCAGGGCATAGATGGTGGCGACCGGGCGGGCAGAATCCCGGCAGACCAATGCCCAGGCCCGATCGGCCATATCGGCTTTTGCGGGGCTGCCAATACTGCGGTCCTGAACTTGACAAACGGTGGAGCCTTTGTCGCCTATCGGAAAGCTGTCGCGAAGGAGCAACGGTGTGCCTTGCGCATAAACGACCCCTGTCGGCAAAGATGCCGCAGCGACGATTGTCAGTATTTTCCCCAGCCTGAATGCCACTTTGTCTTCCCCATTCCCGGCCAAGGCCAGATACATTCCCCGAACACGTCGGTGATGGACAGGTGCGACCCAGAAATATCCCTGATCTGAGCCTAGTTAGCATGGCCGCCTAAGTCCAGTCTTGTATGGTTTGGCCAAAGACGGAAATTTTTTCGGTGCATCAGAGTGGGACAGATATCGCTCTTCGGCGGCTAGGTCTTGACCCTAAAATCCTCGAAAATCGACAGCCTGCTCAATCAGAACGCGCGGCACGGCAAAGGTGTTTATCGGATGATTCGGATCGCGATAGCCAATCGCCATCCCACAGAAAAAGATATGATCGTCGTCGATCCCCAGCAACTCCCGCATGTACGTGCCGTACATGGCCCAGATTTCCTGTGGGCAGCTATCCAGCCCCCCTTCGCGCAGCAGCAGCATGACGGTTTGCAGCCACATGCCCATGTCAGACCATTGCGGCGGGCCCATATACTTCGGGCAATAGGTGAACAGCTGTACTGGCGCGCCAAAGCTGTCCCAGTTTTTGGCCATCTGTGCGATTCGTCCCGCCGCATCGTCGCGGGCCAGACCGACCGCGTCGAACATCTCTTTGCCAACCGCCCGGCGCTGGTCCTCGTAACGGCCTTCGAGTCCTTTGGGATAGATGGCATATTCACCGCCTTCGCCCATTGGTGCGGATTGCGCCTTGATCTTGATCTTGGCGGTAATGTCGGCCAGCACATCGCCTGTGACAATGATTGCGTTCCACGGCTGGGTATTGCCGCCAGACGGAGCCCGCTGTGCGGTGGTTAGCACGCGTTGCAGCGTCGCGAGAGCGACCGGTTTGTCGATAAATTGACGGATCGAACGGCGGGTGATGACGGCTTCGGTTACGTCCATTTGATCTATTACTCCTGAAACAGGCTAGCGATATCGCGCGAGCCATGGATAATCCGCACGATTTGTACATGGTCATTCTGGGGAATGTGGAAAAAAATCATATATCTTTGATAGGGCGCACTTCAAAGGCCGGGGTGCAATTCGTCTCGTTTTGGATAGATTGTGGGATTGGCAGCAATCTTTTCAATTTTGGTGCGCAGTTTGCGAAGGTAGCTGATTGCTCGATCTGGGCTATCCATAGCAATATACCGACCAATGTCATTCAAATCGCGTATCGCCTCGGGCGAGATACTGACACGGCTCATGCAGCAGATTTCTGCTCTTCAGCAATCAGTCGGTTCACATATAGATCAAGGTCATCGAAGACCTCTCCCATCGGGCGAGCCTTACCAATCATTCCTTTTGCTATCTCCAGACGAAGCCATTCCAATTGAGCCTGTCTCCGACCTCGCTCATCCTCCCAATCGCGCAGCGCCTCCCGTACGATTTCGCTCGTGGTGGCATATTCGCCCGCATCAACGGCAGCGCGCATTTTGGCGACCATTTCTTCGGGCATGGTGACGGTGATTCGTTCAAGATTGGCCATGATCACACTTTATCATACTTTGTATGACATTCAATCCTCGTCAAACAGCCCCGCCAATTGCTATTCCTTAGTCCCGCCCAACTGCTCGGCGTCCATGATATTAACCGCCTTTTTATAATAGCGGGTGACGTCATGACCGATGCCAATCGCGACCAATTGCACCGGGGACCGCGTTTCGATCCAGTCGATCACTTGGCGCAAATGGTTTTCCAGATAGGCGCCGTGATTGACCGATAGCGTCGAATCATCGACCGGAGCGCCGTCGGAGATGACCATCAGGATGCGGCGGTCTTCGTTGCGGGCGATTAACCGCGAATGCGCCCAAAGCAGGGCCTCTCCATCGATATTTTCTTTGAGCAAACCCTCGCGCATCATCAGGCCCAGATTCTTGCGCGCGCGCCGCCATGGCTCATCAGCCTGTTTGTATATAATATGCCGCAAGTCATTGAGACGACCGGGGTTTACCGGGCGATTTTGCGCCAACCAATCCTCGCGGGCATGGCCGCCTTTCCACGCCCGGGTGGTAAAGCCGAGGATTTCCGTTTTGACGCCGCAGCGTTCCAGCGTGCGGGCCATGATGTCGGCGCTGATCGCCGCGATGCTGATCGGGCGACCGCGCATCGATCCGGAATTATCGATCAGCAGGGTGACAACGGTATCGCGGAAATCGGTTTCCCGCTCGACTTTGTACGACAGCGAATGGCCCGGCGCGACGATAATCCGCGCGAGCCGTGCGGCGTCGAGCAGCCCTTCCTCTTGATCGAAATCCCAGCTGCGGTTCTGCTGCGCCATCAACCGGCGTTGCAAACGGTTGGCGAGCTTGGTCACCGCGCCCTGTAGATTGGTCAATTGTTGATCGAGAAAAGCGCGCAGTCGCGTCAGTTCCGCTTCATCACACAATTCGGTGGCGGAGACGATTTCATCGAACTGGGTGGTCCAGGCGCTATAATTGAAATGCGGCGACAGGTCGGTCATCGGTCGGTTCGGGCGGACCGGCATCATGCCTTCCTCGCCCTCTTCACCCAATTCGTCTTCGGAGCCTTCTTCCAGCTCGTCGGCGCTCATTTCGCTTTCGGAGGCTTCGCTGTCTTCGTCGGACTGATCGGAGCGCATTTCAGACTGGCCCTGTTCGCCTTCGGCATCGTCGGCGCCGTCCTCTTCCTGATCTTCGCTATCATCGTTGTCGGAATCATCAGGGTCTTCGCCCTCGGAGGGCTCCTGTTGTCCATCGATCAGATGAAGATGTTCGAGCAACTGGTTGGTAATCTTCGCAAAACTTTCTTGATCGTCGAGCAGCATCGCCATGGCATCAAAATCGCCGCCCGCGTCGCCTTCGATCCATTCCCGCAGCATCTCAAGACCTTTGAGAGTCGCTTCCGGCGGTGCCTGTCCAGTCAGCCGTTCGCGGGCGATCAGCGCCAGAGCTGTAGAAATAGGCACCTCATCCCGGTTTTGCGCACGGGAAATCGGGTCGCTGCGCATCTTCATGGTCAGCGCGGCGGTTAGATTCCGGCCCACTCCGGCCATAGTGTTGGTGCCCAAGGCATCAATGCGTACCTGTTCCAGCGCATCAAAACATGCTTTGGCGATGGGATCGGCGGGCGCGGCCATGCGGTGGCGTGCGACGTCATGATGCCGCAGGCGCAGAGCAAAACCGTCGGCAAAACCTCGCGCTTCGGCCACTTGTTCGGCAGGCAGATCGCGGGCCGGCATAGGCACTTTGATATGGATGCCCGACTGGCTGGGGGCTTCGGCGGAATAGGCAAGTTCCACCTCTGCTTCATGCGACACAGCCCGCGCCGCGCCGGTCAGCACGTCTTTCAGGTCATCAAGGCGAGAACGATCAGCCATATCGCAAAGCCATAAGCGGAGCGATGCGGCGATGCCAAGCGATAAATTGCCGTCCTATCTAATCTCGCCCTATCTGATTTCCAGGCCATCGGGGCCGACCGAGACATCGACGGGCACACCGCCCAGTTCGGTCGATACCGAAACGCCTTTATCGCCCTCTATACGGATTTGCGATTTGCCCAGATCGATGGGAACATTGGGCAAGTCCGACAGATCGGGGATATCCAGCGGCTCAACCGGACCGTCAGGATCGGGCGCGGTTCTGGGTTTCGTCGGTTTCGAACCACCGGCCCCCTTGACCGCCCGGCTTATAAAGTCCTTCCAGATTCGTGCCGGAACGCCGCCGCCCGACACACCTTTGAGCGGCGTGTTGTCGTCATTGCCCACCCATACACCCACCACCAGATCCCCGGCATAGCCGACAAATAGCGCATCGCGGTTGTTTTGACTGGTCCCGGTCTTGCCATAATTGGCGATGGGCAGGCGGGCGGCGCGGCCAGTCCCTTGATTGACCGCGCTGCGCAGCATATCCTGCATATCGGCGTGCATAGCGCTGCTGTAACTGGCCGGACGGTTGAAAAGCCATTCGATCCAGCCTTGCTCTTCCTCGACAAACGCGCGCGGTTTGACCGGATAGCGGTTGGCGGCAATCCCCGCATAGGCGGCGGTGAGCTCAAGCAAAGTCATGGTCGATGTGCCCAACGCGAGGCTAGGGTCGGCTTTGGCAAGCGGCGCGGTTATCCCGAGATTTCGCGCTTCCCGGATGACTGCCTTGTCCCCAACCTGTCCGAACAGCCGCACCGCCGCCACATTGGACGACTGGGCAAACGCCTGTTTCAGGGACAGTTCCTTGCTGTAATTGCCGCCCGAATTTTTCGGACGATAGCCGCCGGTCAGGATTTCGCTGTTGTCGACGGGATCGTCTGGCGACATGCCATTCCGTAAAGCCGCCAGCCAGACGAACAGCTTGAAGGTTGAACCCGGCTG
>JBGSLY010000237.1:0-2093 GCA_041740435.1 Parasphingorhabdus sp. | reverse complement strand
ACATTTTGAAACTTCGCCGCTTCCAGTGCATATTTGACCGATTTTTCGGTGCCAATCGCACCGTAGCGGGCAGCAAGAGCATCGGTATCGTCGATCAAATAGGTCGAATTGACCCAAAACGCCTGGCCCGCCTCGATTGAAAAGGCGAACAGGTCCTTCTCGGCAGCAGCCAAAAACGCCTCGGCATCGGCAGCGGTTGGAGCCGCCATTTCTGCCTTCTCATGATGGTTGGCGATGGCGGGACTGGCAAAAGCAAAGGCGGCAATCGCCAAAACAGACGCGGCGGTTTTCATCGGATATCTCCCCAAAATACACTATCGGTCGAAATTGAAACTTTATTGCGTGGCCGTCAAGCGGAACTCACGCCTCTCGCTTTTCAACGGCAAACCAAATCAGCCCTGCAATCAACAGCACCGATGCGACAATGAAGCTTAGCGATTTTATCGGCTGCATCAGCGCGGCGGTCGCGGCCAGCAGGTCGCTGCCCTGCATCATCAACAGCTGTGCCAACTGCGCGCCCGTCTCGATATAGTCGGTCAGCCCGAACAGGAAAAACCCGAGTATAGCGAGCAAGCCAAGCTTTTTCAGTCGCGGTTCGCGTGCGTCGCGCCACAGGATACGACCGCCGATAACCCCGCCGATCCAGAAAAAGGTGATGAACACAAAATCAAAAATCATCCCCCAACGCGCTGCCCCCAAAGCACCCGCCGCAGCCCAAGATGCATGGATTTCATCCACTCGCGCCGCGTTACCCGCCGCCTGGTGATCAACGATGCCGCGCGGGACTATATCGGTGATCAGCGCATCATTACCGAGCACCAGCATCGCGAATATTCCCCAGCCCGTCAGCCAGATCAGCCAAAATTTCCGCCAAGTCATCAACCGGATCATGCGCCTGCTCCCGATAGAAATGCCACAATCGCATCGCCGAGTTCCGCCCGTGTCACACTGCTCATATGTGTGCCGGGAATGGTGGCTAGCTCCGCTTTGGGCAGTGCGGCAACCAAGGCATGCGGGTCGCCATTGTCGCGATCTTCGCTGCCGCACAAGACCAGCACCGGGATCTTGATGGCTGCCAATTGCTCCGGTTCGATGTCAGCAAACGTACCCAACAATAGCGCCGCTGCCACCGGGTCAATTTTCTGGCTTTTCATAAACTGAATCGCCAGCCAATGCGGGTCGCCGCGTTTCGCTGTGTCGCGCTGTGCAATCGCGTGCAGGAAAAATTCCTTGCGCGGTGCCCATCCGGCCAGACCTTCCAAGCCCATTCCGGCCAATATCGCCCGGCGCGGCGTTGCCCCCGACAACAGCAGCTTGGCCGTCGTGCGCGCACCAAGTGAAAACCCGCCCAGATCGTAATCGGAAAGTCCCAAATGCGCGAAGAGCGATAGCGCATCCTGGACCAGCACATCATCGGGATAGGCCGACGGATCGTGCGGCGCGTCGCTTTCCCCATGCGCCCGCAGGTCGGGCATGATGACGCGAAACCCGGCCTCTGCCAAACGCGCGGCATGGCCGAATTTGATCCAGTTGGTATCGGCATTGGAGAACAGGCCGTGCAGCAGGATCAGCGGTCTGCCCTGCCCCATTTCGTGCACCGCGAGACGCGTTCCATCGAAAGAGGCAAAGTCCCAGTGTGTCTGAGTCATTCCGGCCCGCCCCGCACACCCGCCCAGCGGTCCTGTAGCGGCTGATACTCCTCACACCGGGTTGAAGGCAGATGCTCGTGCGCGGTCCAGCCCGGAACCCGGCTCTCGGTCCCGAAGTGACTGGTCAGCGCCACCGACGCTGGATCATCCAGCGAACCCACGGTCAAATCCAACTTCGGGCTGTCGGGATAATCGAAACTGAGCGGTGTCCCGCATGTCCCGCAAAACCCGCGCCGTCCAAAGGGCGAAGACATATGGAATTTGCGCATTCCCGTCTCCCAAGTCACCGAAACCTTGGTCACATTCCAAAACGCCGCCGCGACATTGCCAACCGCTTGTTGGCACATCCGGCAATGGCAATAATAACCGTCCCGGTCCGCAAAACTGCAGGAATACCGGATGGCCCCACATTGACAGCCGCCGGAGAGAGTGTTGTTCACCGCT
>JBGSLY010000236.1:0-5429 GCA_041740435.1 Parasphingorhabdus sp. | reverse complement strand
CCCAATCGGGATGCGTTGGAGTTGCCTATGATAGAGGAGCCCGGATTTGGTGGATTGTGGCTATAGCGGCACCGTCAGCACGATTGACACACACCGCGCTCCATAATAACAAAGGCGCAGCGCGGTGATCGGACAAACCGGTACCAAAGCGTTTGTAAAGGTCGCTCTTTAGTCCACGTTGGCAACACGTTTCCTGTTTGAAGCGCTTCGTCACGATGAGAACGGAGTAGATGCCAATGTCTTTTCCTTCAGTCTTCGATTTGTCCACCCTGAATGGCGCCAACGGTTTTCGTCTCGACGGTATCGATGCAGATGACCGAAGCGGCTTTTCCGTAGCGGGCGCTGGCGATGTCAATGGCGATGGTTTTGCCGATATCATCATTGGCGCTTCTAGCGGCGACCCGGGCGGCGACAGCTTGGCCGGGGAGAGCTATGTGGTTTTTGGCAAGGCGTCGGGCTTTCCCGTAGCGCTTGACCTTGCCAGCCTCGACGGCAGCAACGGCTTTCGCCTCGATGGCGTTGATCCGAGCGACAAGAGCGGTTTCTCCGTTTCCATGGCTGGCGACGTCAATGGCGACGGTTTTGACGATGTCATCGTTGGTGCCCAATATGGGAGTCCGGCGGCAAGTCCTTTTAACCTTGCCGGTGAAACCTATGTCGTTTTTGGCAAATCGGGCGGGTTTTCTGCTGCAATTGATCTGAGTAGCCTCAACGGAGCCAATGGCTTTCGGATTAACGGCATCGATGGGAGCGATAGAAGCGGCTGGACTGTGTCCGACGCTGGCGATTTTAACAATGATGGCTTTGGCGATATCATCATCGGCGCACCCTTTGCCGATGCTGGCGGCGACGATCAAGCCGGCGAAAGCTATATTGTTTATGGCAAGGCGGGCGGATTCGCGGCAAGCCTCGATCTTTCGTCGCTCGGCAGCAGCACCGGCCTACGTATCGATGGGATCGATGCCAATGACCTTAACGGCTTCAGTGTATCTTCCGCCGGTGACGTCAATGGTGACGGCTTCGATGATGTTATTATCGGAGCTTACCAAGGGGAACCGGGGCCATATTCCGATCTCGATGTTGGTGAGAGCTATGTCGTGTTTGGCGGACCAAGCGGATTTTCCGCCACTCTGGATTTGGCAGCCCTGAATGGAGTCAACGGTTTCGTCATGGTCGGAATCGATCAAGATGATTTCAGCGGCACTGTGTCCTCGGCGGGCGATGTGAATGGCGATGGCTTTGACGATATCATTATTGGCGCATCCTTGGCTAATCCGAATGGTAACAATTCCGGAGAAAGCTATGTCGTATTCGGTCATGCGGGGGTTTTTTCGCCCAGTCTGGATTTGTCCACCCTCGACGGCAGTGACGGCTTTCGGCTAGAGGGGCTCGAGGCCTATGATAGAAGTGGATTGTCGGTATCCTCCGCTGGCGATGTCAACGGCGACGGGTTTGATGATCTGATTATCAGTGCCATATTCGCCAGTCCGGGCGGCGCTTACGGATCTGGCGAAAGCTATGTGGTGTTTGGCAAATCGGGCGGATTTTCTGCAAGCTTTGATTTCGACAGCCTCAACGGCAATAATGGGTTTAGAATTAACGGTGCCAACGCCGGTTATGCCAGCGGTCGTTCGGTTTCTTCCGCCGGGGACGTCAATGGTGATGGGTTCGATGATGTTCTGGTGGGATCTTCCGGCGCAGGCGGCACCGGGGAAACCTATGTGATTTTTGGCAAAGTCCGAGGTTTTTCAGCCAATATTGATATTACCGGACTGGATGGCAGCAATGGTTTTACTATTACCGGAATCGATTCTTTGGATAGTGCAGGGCATTCGGTTTCCTCTGCGGGTGATGTCAACGGCGATGGTTTCGATGATATATTGATCGGCGCTTACGGGGCGGATCCGGGCGGAGACTTCTCTGCGGGTGAAAGCTACGTTGTCTTTGGCATCGCCCCCGATACAGCGGTCACGCGGATCGGGACGATTGCGGACCAGACTTTGTCTGGCGGGATTGGCGATGACAGGCTGGAGGGCCGCGGCGGTGATGACGAGTTGAATGGCGGCGGGGGTGCGGACTCGCTGATTGGCGGCGGCGGCGGAGATACGGATATCATGCGCGGCGGGCTTGGTGATGACACTTATCAGGTGCAGGATGCCAATGATGCGGTGATCGAACTCTCCAATCAAGGGAGTGACCTTGTCAATTCAGCGATCAACTATGTTCTGCCGGACCATGTCGAACGGCTGGTCATACAGGGGATAGCGCGTTCGGCGACGGGGAACAGCCGAGACAACACCATCGTCGGCACTGGCGGCGGTGATACGATTCGTGGGCTTGGCGGAGCCGATACGCTGCGCGGCGGTGCGGGGCTGGATACGATTTTGGGCGGGGCCGGGATAGACCGGATTGACGGCGGCGCAGGCAAGGACACGATGACCGGCGGTGCGGACAAAGATACGTTCGAGTTTCGCTCTCTCTCCGACTTCAACACCACCCGCGCCACCGCCGATGTCATCACCGATTTTGACCGCGCGGCGGGCGAGAAAATCCAGATCAACCTGATCGACGCGAATACCAACACGCTTGGCGACGACGACTTCGAATGGATCGCGACCAACGCGTTTAGCGCGACCGCAGGCGAACTCCGCTTTCAACAGGTCGGCAGCAGCACCTTTATCGAGGGCGATGTCAATGGCGATGGGGTTGCTGATCTGGTGATCAAGCTCAATGGTCTGGTCAATCTCAGCGCCAGCAGCTTCATCGGGGTCCGCGATCTGCAACCCAACCGCGAGGCGGTCGAATTGCCGGAGAATGTGCCCTTTAGCGATCAATTCCAGCTGACGTTTGATCGTACCGCAAATGATTATTTGCTGCTTTGAATTTTGATACGAAGCGCCTCGCTCCAGATCTCTTGGGCACTGAATTGCCCCCAGTCGCATCGCTTTCGTTCGCCAAAAGTTGACAAGTATGATAACGCCATAGGCAGACAAAAGGGAGGGGCCGTGATATGACACGCAGCCGGAGAGTAGCAATCGATACCGGCTTCAGCCAGAACGGCTCGCAATGGAGCAGTTTCGGTTCTGGTGTGTCGTTTCAGAATTCCAGCTATACCCAATTCGACCTGCCCTTCACTGTCGTGTCGGGGAGCAACGCGATTTCGACCGTGACCCTCTGGAACAACGGCATTGTTTCTTTTGGACCTCCAACGGCGGAACAGATTGCCTTTGTCGCCTCAGGTTTGCCGCCCTTCGCCGGATTTGGCGTGACCAATCCAGCCGAAAACCCGGGATTTCCGGGAGAATTTTTGTCTTTTGCGTATGATGATAATGAAATCCGATTTGCCCATGACTGGGCCCAAGGCTTGGTTGATTTTCAGCAGCCTTTTGTGCTGGCCGATGCGCAGCCTGCCGCTTTTTTTGCTTTCGGCAGCGACCAGCTAATCCTCGTCGAAAACGGCTTTACCATCCTGAGCGACTCGACCACATCGCATATTGGCTATCACATCGGTTCGCAGCAGGAAATACTGACCCCTGTATCTGATCCCTTCATCTTTCTGGCAATCGAACATGACGGAATTGAGAGCTTTTTTACCTTTGACGGTGCTCCGATCGCCGACTCAATCGCTGGGACCCAATTCAACGATACTATCAATGGTAACGATGGTGATGATGTGCTCACGGGCCTTTTCGGGAATGACTTTCTGGCAGGAAACGCCGGTCTGGATTCACTTTTCGGCGGCGATGGTAATGACACTATTCACGGTGGGGATTCCGCCGATATCCTCCGCGGAGGCAATGGACTCGATGTTATCGACGGCGACGAAGGCAATGACCGGATATCTGGCAATGACGGTAATGACATCCTAAACGGCGGTGGTAACGATGACCGGTTGGACGGTGGTGCTGGTGACGACGTTCTCAACGGCGGTTCGGGCAATGACCTGCTAGTCGGCGGCGGTAGCGGCGATATCGATCAGCTGAACGGCGGTGACGGCGACGACACCTATCAGGTGCAGGACAGCGCTGACACGGTGTTTGAACTGTCCAACCAGGGCAGCGACCTGATCCGCACCGGCCTCGACTATATTCTGCCCGCCAATGTCGAACGGCTGGTCATTCTGGCGAGCGCGCGCAATGCAACCGGGAACGCGCTCGACAACATCATCGTCGGCACCGGGGGCGGGGACACGATCAGCGGGCTGAACGGAGCCGACACGCTGCGCGGCGGTGCAGGCCTCGACACGATTTTGGGCGGTTCCGGGATGGACCGGATCGATGGCGGGGCGGGCAAGGATACGATGACCGGCGGCGCGGACAAGGATACGTTCGAGTTCCGCTTTCTCACCGATTTCAACGCCACCCGCGCGACCGCCGATGTCATCACCGATTTCGACCGCGCGGCGGGCGAGAAGATCCAGATCAACCTGATCGACGCGAATACCAACACGCCTGGCGACGACGACTTCGAATGGATCGCCGGCAATAGTTTCAGCGGGACCGCGGGCGAATTACGCTTCCAACAGGTCGGCAGCAGCACATTTGTCGAGGGCGATGTCAATGGCGACGGCAGCGCTGATCTGGTGATCAAGCTCAACGGCCTGGTCGCACTGACATCCAACAGCTTCATCGGGGTGAGGGATTTGCAGCCCAACGGGCAAGCGGCGGAATTGCCGTGGGCATTTGAGGACTTTAGTTCCGTCGGTTGGGCAATGATTTCCGATTATTGTCTCCTTTGACGTCAAGTATCTGCGCGACTGAGGGATAAGTTTTTTCGCCACGTATGCGATGTGTGCTTGCACCACGTCAAAATGGACATCGGGGACGCACTATTGGAGTGTATCACCTTTCCCCATTTAATCCTTTGGCAAGGCGTTCCGGTTTAGCTTTTCGGCGATACTCGAAAGGCATTTTGGCATGTTTCAGACCCCCCAGCTAGATTTCAAGGTTCAAGGCGGCGCATCGACCCGGTTGTCGGAGATTTTGGCGGCGTTCAGCTATGCGCTCGACCTCACCGAAGGGCAATCGGCTGGCCATGCGATCCGGGCCTGCTGGATCGGAACAAAGCTGGCGCAGGCCATCGGCATCGAAGGCGCGGCGCTGCGCGATGTGTATTATGCGGTGCTGCTGAAGGACCTGGGGTGCAGCGTCAATGCGGCGCGGGTGTCGCAGCTGTTTGTCGGCAGCGACCATGACCTGAAGCGCGATTTCAAACTGCTCGGTCCCAATCCTGAGCATTTTGGCGAATTTATCATGACCAAGGTCGGGGTGAACGCCGATGATGCGACGCGGGAGCGCGCGATTGCCCATTTGCTGGAGCATGCAGGGCCGATCATGAATGACATTGTCGACACACGCTGCACCCGCGGCGCGGACATTGCGCGGCAATTGGGCTTTTCCGAAGATGTGGCGCTGGCCATCGCGCATCTC
>JBGSLY010000235.1:0-11427 GCA_041740435.1 Parasphingorhabdus sp. | reverse complement strand
ACGTGTGCTCTTCCGATCTTTTCGTGCTGCTCCGGATCGACGGCAGCGCAACGCGCGACGGCATGGCCGATCAAAGAGTCGAGCTTTGGTCGCGCGAGGGTATCGTACTCGCCACCAGCAATCAGATGGTGTTTTTCCGCGCAGGTTAAGGCCAGGACGGCGACGGCAAACCGCTTGCCTTTGCGCCGCTTTGTCCCTAAGGGGCCGTCTTTCCGTCCATGATCATCCCTGGAGGTGTGGCGGAAAAACGTATTTTAACGCATTTATTTGGAGCAATATCATGAGCGATCAGCTGACCTTGTCGGCCGAGACGCGCGAACGGGCTGGCAAGGGAGCCTCCCGCGAACTGCGTCGTTCGGGCCGCGTACCCGCCGTAATTTACGGCAATAAAGAAACCCCGGAAATGATCCACGTGGAGCGCCGCAGCTTGAACAAGCTGCTAGGCACCGGGCATTTCATGAATTCGATCGTGATGATCGATATGGGCGGGAAACAGCTGCGCACGTTGCCCAAGGATGTCGCTTTTGACCCGGTAACCGACGAAGCCATCCATGTCGATTTCCTGCGCCTTGCCGCCAATTCCAAGGTCGAGGTTGAGGTTCCGGTGCACTTCACCAACGAAGACGCTTCTCCGGGCCTGAAGCGCGGCGGCGTTCTGAACGTAGTTCGCCACGAACTGGAATTGGTTTGCGATGCCGACAAGATTCCGGATGAAATCGAAATCGATGTCACCGGCTATGACGTGGGCGATGCCATCCATATCAGCGCAGTGAAACTGCCTGAAGGATCGGAAAGCGCGATCACCGACCGCGACTTCACCATCGCGACCATAGTTGCTCCGTCGGCTCTCAAGAGTTCTGACGGCGACGCGGCGGCTGAAGGCTGAAGCTGAATTTGACTCTGACCCCTCTCCTTTTTGGGGGAGGGGTTAGGAGATAGAAGATGCAAATCTGGGCAGGTTTGGGCAATCCGGGACCGCAATATGCCATGCACCGCCATAATATTGGCTTCATGGTCATTGATGCCATTGCGGAAATAGAAAGCCTTCCCGCTCCTGCCAAAAAACATCTGGGCTGGGTTCAGGATGCGCGGATTGGCGGCGAAAAAATCGTCCTGCTCAAACCCGCGACCTTCATGAACGAAAGCGGGCGCAGCCTCCGTGCGGCGATGGACTTTTACAAACTGACCCCCGCTGATGTGACGGTTTTCTATGACGAACTTGATCTGCCCCCGTTCAAGGTGAAGGTCAAAACAGGCGGTGGCGCAGCGGGGCACAACGGCATCCGCAGCACTATAGCGCACATCGGTCCCGATTTTCGCCGCGTTCGGTTGGGGATCGGCCATCCCGGACACAAAGACCGGGTCACCGGCCATGTGCTCGGAAATTTTGCCAAGTCGGAGATTGATGATCTGGCTGACCTACTCGGTGCAGTCGCGGCGGAGGCCGATTGGCTGGCCAAGGGCGATGATGTTCGGTTTATGAACGATGTGGCGATGCGGTTGAATTAGGCAATTATAGACTTTGTAATTCATTTTGTGCTAATGGCCTGACATGTCCGATGCTGTCGATAACCTGCTACTTGAGCACCTGAAGAAAATTCAGGCGGAACAGTCTGCTGCGCGTGAACGTGATGCCGAGATGCTGGGTAGACTTGCCCAGATAGAAACGTCGATTGTGCGACTAGCTCGTGATGGTGCGGACAATTTCGCCGAAACCGTGGCAGATCGTCATGCCCTAGATAAGCTGAAAGCCCGCATTGAGCGTTTAGAGCGTCGCCTAGAATTGCAGTCCTAAACTTTACTTGTTCGGCTCAGCAAGCTAAATCCCATGAAACGCGTTCTCGTCATCGGCCCCTGCGGCGCGGGGAAATCGACCTTGGCGTTTGATCTTGGCAACAGGTTGAACCTGCCCGTTTTCCATATGGACAAGCTCAACTGGCGGCCCGGCTGGCAGGAGAGCAGCAAGGAAGAGATTTGTGAGCGGCTGCAAGATATTACCTCGAAGGACCGCTGGCTGATCGACGGCACTTATGGAGGAACGCTGGCCGAACGATTACCCAGGGCCGATACCGTTGTGTATCTCGATTTTCCGATTAGCCTGTGTGTTCGCCGCTTGCTGCGGCGCATCTGGACCTATCGTGGGCGCACCCGTCCCGACATGACCGAAGGCTGTCCCGAGCGTTTCGATTTCGCATTTCTCATTTACCTGCTCCGCTGGAACAGCGGGCCGCGGGTCCGAACCGAGCAGCGCCTTCAAGGATTTGAGGATAAAGTCATTCGCCTCAAAAGTCCGGAGGCCCTGAAAAGCTGGCTATTGAGCATTTAAGTGATGCCCACTGGCCAAGCGCTGCGGCACAGGCTAGGGGACGCACCAATTCACCAATCCAGAGGTCATTATGGGATTTAAATGCGGTATCGTCGGACTGCCCAATGTTGGCAAATCGACCCTGTTCAACGCGCTGACTGAGACGCAGGCGGCGCAGGCGGCAAATTACCCGTTCTGCACAATTGAGCCGAATGTCGGCAATGTGGCCGTGCTCGATCCCCGGCTAGATACGTTGGCGGCGATAGCGGGCAGCGCGAAGATTATTCCCACCCAACTGGCCTTTGTCGATATCGCTGGGTTGGTGCGCGGCGCGTCCAAGGGGGAAGGACTGGGCAACCAGTTTCTTGGCAATATCCGCGAAGTTGATGCGATCGTCCATGTGCTGCGCTGCTTTGAAAACGCCGATGTCGGTGAAGATGTGCAGCACGTCGATGACCGGGTTGATCCGGTGTCGGATGCGGAAACGGTGGAAACCGAACTGATGCTGTCCGACCTTGAAAGTCTGGAAAAGCGGGTGCCCGCCCTGCTCAAGAAAGCGACCAGCGGTGACAAAGAGGCCAAGGCGATGGCAACGGTGTTGAGTCGTTCACTCGATCTTCTGCGCGAGGGTAAGCCGGCGCGGCTGACCGAAATCAACGACAAGGACGAGCGGCGGATTTTGGATCAGGCACAACTCTTGACCTCAAAACCGGTGCTTTATGTCTGCAATGTAGAGGAACAAAGCGCCGCCGAAGGCAACGCGCACAGCGCCGCCGTGTTTGCTATGGCCGAGGCACAGGGAGCCAACGCCGTGGTGGTGTCGGCCAAAATCGAGAGCGAGTTGGTCGGGATGGATATGGCGGAGCGGCTGGAGTTTCTCTCCGAAATCGGTCTGTCGGAAACCGGATTGGCGCGGATTATCCGTTCGGGCTACGATCTGCTTCACTTGCTGACCTTTTTCACCGTCGGGCCAAAAGAGGCGCGGGCATGGACCGTCGAGGTTGGCAGTAAGGCCCCGCAGGCGGCAGGCGAAATCCACAGCGACTTTGAACGCGGCTTTATCCGCGCCGAAACAATTGCCTTTGCCGACTATGTCGCGCTGAACGGCGAAGCGGGCGCGCGCGATGCGGGCAAGCTGCGTCAAGAAGGCAAGGAATATGTGGTGCAGGACGGCGATGTGCTGCATTTCAAGTTTAACGTATAAGCGGTGCTGGTGCTCATGCGAAGGCCGGAGCCTTGGCCGCGTTACACTGCGCTCGCCAAGGCTCCGGCCTGCGCCGAAGCACAGCAGCTATTTTATTTCCGTCCAAACAGCTTCTCAATATCGCCATGAGCCAACTTACCAAAACTTGTCCCATGTGTGGCAATGAATTTCTGCGAAAGTTCAAATTTCCGACTTTGGGTGGGATCCGGAATGTCCGGACTTCCAAATAAAAACTGCTTGTGGACGTATCTTGGCAGCCTATCTTGTCTGCATGAGCGACAAAGAAATGTTTACCGAAATTAGTGGGGAAGTGTTGGCGGAGGCATTCTCGCTGAAATATCGGCTAGAAGCAGTATCGGCGGGGAACGCCGCCGCGAGCCTGCTGGCAACACGGCAGCACAGAGAACGATTTGTGGTTAATGTAGAAGGGCACCAGGTTCGTATACCAGCTCGGCTGCACTTTGCTTCTGAGCGATTGCCTCTTTCAAACAGCGATGAAGCATGGCTTTTCGCTCGCGCTTTACAGACGCGCAGCTGCGACGGATTTGAGCGTCAACGTGCGGCTCTAGATTTGCTCACAGATTTACGACCTTGGGCGGCTCCTTTCATAGTGGCGCTCATTGGCGAGTATGTCATAGAGATTCTGGACGACATTTCCGACGCACTCACGCCTAAAAATGCCAACACCCTTGCAGCGTTTATCCTTGCAAATGAAGGCTACTGGGACACGACCAAGCGTCGGGTGGCAAGCTATTGGAACGAATACTATCGGTTATACCGATGCAGCGAAAAGCGCTACGCCTATCCGCGGCATGAGTATATCGGATTCAAGATTATTGATCTGCTTGAAATGGCAGCTTTTCGGAGAGTCTAATCAGAGGCCCAGCGTCAGCGACAGGGTCGAAAGCGGAAATCAACAATCATAGGTGCCCAGGCTACGCCTCGATGAGGTCAGAAAAACTTCAACCCATTTTATTTCCGACCGAACAGTTTCTCAATATCGCCATGCGCCAACTTGACCCAAGTGGGCCTGCCATGATTGCACTGTCCCGACCGCGGCGTGACCTCCATTTCGCGGAGCAGCGCGTTCATTTCGGCGGCATTGAGTACGCGCCCCGCCCGCACCGATCCGTGGCAGGCCATGGTCGCGGCGACATGCTCGATCCGTTCCTGTAGGCCAAGGGCAGCGTCGAATTCCGCTAAATCCCCGGCCAGATCGGTGATCAATCCGGTCACATCGCCCTGCCCCAGCACCGCCGGGACCGCCCGGACCAGCACTGCATTGGCCCCAAAACGCTCCAGCTCCAGACCGAACTGAGCCAATTCCCCAGCGCGTTCCTCCAACCGGTCACAGGCCGGTTCATCGAGCTCGACAACTTCGGCCATCAGCAAGGCCTGTGAGGGGACGCTGCCCTGCTCACGCGCACGTCGCATACGTTCCAGCATCAGCCGTTCATGCGCGGCATGTTGATCGACGATCACCAGACCGTCCTCCGCCTCCGCGATGATATAGGTGTTGGCCACCTGCCCCCGGGCCACACCCAATGGATGGGTTTGAACTTCCGGAACTTGGCCATAAGCCTCAACGGCCCGCCCGGAAAGTGGGGCGATAACGTCGGCCCCTTCCAGCGCGGCAAAGGCCAGAACACTGTCATGAAGCGAGGATGTTGCAGCCGGAGGCACCGACCAACCGCCCGCGCCTGGCCGCGATTGCCGATGGAAAATGCTGCCTTGGGGATCGGCTGTTTGCGTTATAGGCTCCTGCTGCCACTGCAACGGTTGTGCCCGTTGGACGCTTTGAAATCCGCCGCTGTCCAATGCTTGACGAAGACCCGATACGATCATCCCCCGAATCATCGTAGGCTCACGAAAGCGGACCTCGGTCTTCGCCGGATGCACATTGACATCGACCTGATCGGGCGGCAGCTCCAGAAACAAGGCCACCACCGGATGGCGGTCCCGCGCCAACATATCGGCATAGGCCCCGCGCACTGCACCGATCAGCAACCGGTCCTTTACCGGACGGCCGTTGACGAACAAAAACTGTTGATCCGCGACGCCCCGGTTGAAGGTGGGAAGACCAGCCACACCGCTTAGCCGCACGTCTTCCCGCTGCAAATCGACCGCGACAGAATTGGCCCGCAGATCCCGACTGGTCAGTGCAGCAACACGGTCAGGCGGGGTCTCTTGCGGTTGAACGGCAAGCGCCTGACGCCCGTCATGTTCCAGCGTAAAGCCGATATCGGACCGGGCCATCGCAAGCCGTTTGACGACATCAACGCAGGCGGCATATTCGCTTCGGCTGCTGCGCAAAAACTTTCGCCTTGCCGGGACCTTGGCAAAAAGTTGCTCGACCCGCACCCGCGTTCCGGGCGGGACCGCGGCAGGCCCTTCGGAAAGCAGTTCGCCGTGATCAACTATACGCGACCAGCCTTCTGCTCCCGCGATCCGGCTTTCCAATGTGAAACGCGCCACACTGGCAATCGAAGGCAGGGCTTCTCCACGGAACCCCATGGTTGATACCAACTCAATAGCTTCATCAGGCAATTTCGATGTCGCATGCCGTTCGAGCGCGAGAGCCAAATCACTGCGCGACATGCCGCAGCCATTGTCGGTCACTTCGATCAGGTTCAACCCGCCGGATTGAATACGTATTGCAATTTGCCCCGCCCCGGCATCAATGGCGTTTTCGATCAGCTCTTTCAGCGCACTGGCCGGTCTTTCCACCACTTCACCGGCAGCGATCCGATCGATCAAATGATTGGGGAGTCTTCGTATTGACATATCCAGCGTCCTAGCCCAAGCGGGCATCCCAATCGACCCCTGAAATCGGTGCTTCCTGCCACTCTCTGTTTTCCCCCCTGAAAACACGGCAAAGCATCGGTTTTTTGCGAGTCGAGCACACTTTACCGAAAGCGTTACGGACCAACATTATGTTCGCAAAATTGTTCAAACTCAGTCATCAGGGTATTGCCATCGATCTGGGCACTGCCAACACGGTCGTCTATGTTCGCGGCCAAGGCATTGTGCTCAATGAGCCTTCCGTTGTCGCCATTGAAACGATCAATGGAGTGAAGCGCGTTAAAGCCGTCGGCGATGCCGCGAAGCTGATGATGGGCAAGACGCCGGACTCCATAGAAGCGATCCGTCCTTTGCGCGACGGGGTCATTGCCGACATTGATGTTGCCGAGCAAATGATCAAATATTTCATCCAGAAGGTGACCGGTAAACCCAAATTCTTTTTCAACCATCCGGAAATCGTCATCTGTGTCCCCAGCGGCTCGACATCGGTCGAACGCCGCGCGATCCGCGATGCCGCATCCAATGCGGGTGCCAGCCAAGTGTTCCTGATCGAAGAGCCGATGGCGGCGGCGATTGGCGCGGGCATGCCGGTAACCGAGCCCATTGGTTCCATGGTGGTCGATATCGGCGGCGGAACAACCGAAGTTGCGGTACTTTCGCTGCGCGGTCTAGCCTATACCACATCGGTTCGCGTTGGCGGTGACAAGATGGACGAGGCGATTGTGTCCTACGTTCGTCGACACCACAATCTGCTGATCGGCGAATCCACGGCGGAGCGGATAAAGAAAGACTTTGGCGTGGCGCAGGCCCCTGCCGACGGTATTGGCCATACCATCCACATCAAGGGCCGCGATCTGGTCAACGGCGTGCCCAAAGAAATCTCGATCAATCAGGGCCAGATTGCAGAGGCACTCAGCGAGCCGATTGGCACGATTGTCGAAGGCGTCCGGATCGCATTGGAAAATACCGCGCCCGAACTGGCAGCCGACATCGTTGATCAGGGTATTGTCCTAACGGGCGGCGGCGCGCTAATCGCTGGATTGGACCAGGAACTCAGCGATGAAACCGGCCTTCCGGTCACCATTGCGGACGATCCCCTGGCCTGCGTTGCGCTCGGAACGGGCCGCGCAATGGAGGAAGAACAGTTCCGCGGCATTTTGACAACCGCTTGATCCGTGGTAGCACAGACTGGCAATCTGATCGGCAAAGGGTAACAGCGCATGGCGCCGCCGAAAAACCGGCGTCCAGGATTTTCCAAGCGGGCGCAGTATAGTATATTTATCAGTTACCTGCTGGCTGTGTTCGGTTTGGCGGTCGGCCTTTTATTGCTTGTTATATCGAAGGCGGACCCAGCGGCTTTCGCGGTCATCCGCGCAGCGGGGACCGAAGCGACCGCGCCGCTCAGCCGCGCTATGGCGGGCACGGGCAGCTTCATTGGAAATCTGGGCGAGGAAATATCGGCCTATTTTCATGCTGGTAGCAAAAACGCCCGACTGCAAAGACATCTCGACCGCGCCCAAGTCGAGATCGCCGAATCCAAAGCGTTGAAGCTAGAAAATGCAAGGCTACGTAAATTGTTGCAGCTTCGGGAGGAGAATCCGGACGCGATAGTTATGGCACGGATGATCAGCACAAGTGCGTCCAGCACCCGGAGACTGGGCATTATCGATGCTGGCAGCATGCACGGCGTGGAACGTGGCCAGCCCGTTCGCGCTGCCGAAGGATTGGTGGGCAGAATATTGGAGGTGGGACCATCCACTTCCCGCGCGCTCCTCGTCACCGACGGCGATAGTGTCATTCCGGTTAAAAACGCCATCGACGGCGTCCCGGCGATCGCCACAGGTCTGGGCGATGGGACCGTAAAAATTTCGGCTGTCAATCTGGGCGTCAATCCCTTCAAGGTCGGCGACCTGATCGTCACTTCCGGAAGCGGCGGCCTGTTTACCCCCAACATTCCTGTTGCAGTCGTCATTCGCATGTCAGGGGGCAATGGCATTGGCAAGGTTCTGGCGAGCCCGGCCACAAGCGACTATGTCATTGTTCAACCTGTTTTCAAGGAACAGTTGGTTGACGAGTTGGAACGTGTGGTGGTTCCAAAAGCCGATGGTGACGGCGAATGACCGACTTTCTTCCCAAATCCCGCATTGACCGCGCACCATCACCGCTGAAGTTGAAACTCCTCCCGCCGGTCACAGTCATGCTGGGCAGTATGCTGGCGGCAGTCCCGATCTACACCGACTATCCGATTTGGCCACCTTTGGGATTGTTGGTGCTTTTGGCTTGGTGGGTTTTACGGCCCGGTTTTTGGCCGGTATGGGCCGGTTTCCCCTTGGGATTATTTGACGACATATTTTCTGGACAGCCCATGGGCAGCGCCGCCTTTTTGTGGAGTTTAAGCTTCATTCTGCTGGAGGTGTTCGAACGCTATTCGATTGAACGTGATTTCTGGCAGGGTTGGGTTTTTGCCGCGCTGGCCATTCTCATCGCTTTACTGGGCGGGTCGATTGTCAGCTTTGGAGCGGAGGCTTTGGTCTATGCCAATATATTACTGCCGCAGATCGCGGTCAGTATCCTGGTATTCCCGCTGATTGTTCGGCTCGTAGGCCGGATTGACAGTTGGCGGCTATCGGCATGAAACTCGGCAGCGGCAAATCGGCGCAGGTGCTGAACGGTACCATTTTATCGATGACCTTCAGTCGCCGCGCGGCCATTATCGGCGCGGTACAAGCTTCGGTCGGCGTCATGCTGGCTGCGCGTATGGCCTATATTTCGATAGCGGAGAACAGCAAGTATGAAATGCTGTCGGAGAGCAACCGGCTCAATCTGACCCTCATTCCGCCGCGCCGGGGCTGGTTCATCGACCGCAGCGGCAAACCCATCGCCACCAACCGCGCCGATTTTCGGGTTGATATCATCCCAGACCGGTTGACCGACAAGGAAGCCACTCTCGCCTCGCTCACCGATCTGCTATCGCTCAGCCCGGATGATGTAGAGCGGATTAACCGCGAAATTTCCCAATCACAGGGCTTTCAACCAGTGCAGGTCGCTGATGGCCTGGATTATGAAAGCTATGCACGGGTTACTGTGCGACTCCCCGACTTGCCGGGGGTCAGTCCGCGTCAGGGCTATTCGCGCTACTACCCAAGCGGGGCCGCTGTCGGCCATTTGATCGGCTATGTCGGCACAGTATCGGCCGAAGAATATCAAAAAGAGAAAAATCCGCTGCTGATCACACCGGGCTTCAAGATTGGCAAGGACGGCCTCGAAAAGGTCATGGAGCAGCAATTGCGCGGTGATCCGGGCGCGCGAAGAACCGAAGTGACCGCGCGCGGGAAAATCGTTAAGGAACTGACCACCAAAGAGGATATACCCGGCAAGCCCGTCAAGTTGACCATCGACATTGACCTGCAAAATTATGCCGCACGGCGCCTGGGGCAGGAATCGGGATCGGTGGTGATTTTTGACTGCTGGACCGGCGATATTCTGACCATGGCCTCCATGCCCAGCTTTGATCCCAACAGCTTTTCCGATGGAATTGGCGGTCTTGAATATAAGTGGCTGCGCGAAGATGACCATATCCCACTGCTCAACAAGTCGCTGCAAGGCCTTTATCCGCCCGGCTCGACGCTAAAGCCGATGGCCGCAATGGCGTTTCAGCGCCACGGTGTCGATCCAGAGGAAACGGTAAATTGTCCCGGTGGTTATCGTCTCGGCAACCGGGTGTTCAAATGCCTTGGCAGACATGGTTCCATGAATATGCGCAGCGCGATCATGAAGAGCTGCAACACCTATTTCTATTCGATGGGCAATCGGGTCGGATATGATGCAATAGCTCCGGTGGCGCGAGAATTCGGCCTTGGGCAGGAGTTCGATCTGCCATTTCCGTCGCAAAGATATGGCACGATCCCCGACAGTGCATGGATGAAGCGCAAATATGACAAGGAATGGAGTCGCTCCGACACACTGAACGCCACCATTGGCCAAGGCTATGTGCTGTGCAGTCCTTTTCAACTGGCCTTAATGGCGGCCCGGATGGCTTCGGGCCTAAAAGTCGAACCGGAAATTTTGTTCCGCAAGCGCCCGAGAGCAGAACATCTTTCCTTCCCAGAAGAACATCTCGCTGTGATCCGCGAAGGTATGGACTTGGTGGTCAATGGTGCGGGAACCGCGGTGCGCAGCCGGCTTGACCTTCCCGACGTGCGTATGGGCGGCAAGACCGGCACGGCGCAGGTTAGAGCCATATCGGCGGGCTATCGCGGCAAAGGCGGGTTGTGGAGACACCGGGATCACGGCCTATTTGTCTGTTTTGCGCCAGTGGACAAGCCACGTTACGGTGCTGCCGTTGTCATTGAACACGGCTTGGGCGGCGCGCGCGCTGCTGCTCCGGTAGCCAAGGATGTTTTGACCTTTTTGTATGATCGCGAGCAGGCCATGGAGCGTCTTGAATCGCTGGAGGCAGGCTGGGGCGGCACCATTGAACAGCGGATGGCGTCGCAATTTTCCGCGTTCCGTTCTGGGGGCATTGCCCCGGCACCTGCTGAAGAAGGAGCGGTAACCCCATGAACAGCTTTGTCCCCGCCCCGATATTATCACTGCCGTGGCGCGTCATATTCATTCTTTTCGCGTTGGTCGGATTTGGCACATCGATCCTTTATTCGGCGGCTGGCGGCGATTGGTCGCCATGGGCCGGACAGCATTTCATCCGCTTCAGCATTTTCCTTGCCGCCGCGATTATCATGTCGCGCATGCCGCTCGATTTCTGGAAGTTCGTCACTTTTCCGGTCTACGGCGCTTTGCTGGTCCTGCTGATCATCGTCGAGCTGATCGGTTTTGTCGGCGGTGGCAGCCAACGCTGGATCAATATCGGCTTCATGACCCTACAGCCCTCGGAATTGATGAAGCCTGCGGTTGTGCTGGCCGTGGCCTGGTATTACGACCGATTGCCGCCTTCGCACACTGCAAGCTTTTCCTCACTGCTTGTGCCGGGTTTGATTTTGGGAGTGCCCTGGCTTTTTGTTGCGATTCAGCCCGATCTCGGCACATCGATTGCCATTTTGTTTGGCGGGGTTTGTGTCGCGTTTTTGGCTGGCCTACCGATGCGATGGTTTGTTGCTGC
>JBGSLY010000234.1:0-1799 GCA_041740435.1 Parasphingorhabdus sp. | reverse complement strand
GTGCGCGGCCTTTAACTGGCACATCCGCTGGGAGGGACCGGTGCAAAAGGGCGGGTACACAGTCCATGTTGGCAGCGAAGACCAGTTTATCGCCCTGTATAAGGAACAGAATGGCAAGGACAAAAGCTTCAAAAAAGGCGTCCCGCTCAATCATATCGGCATCACGGTCGATGATCTGGATGCGGTGGAGCAAAAAATTGTCGCCGCCGGTCTCACCCCGTATTCGCATGATGATTACGTGCCGGGCAGGCGATTTTATTTTTTCGATTGGGACGGAATTGAGTTTGAGGTGGTCAGCTATTCCTGAACGGGTTCAACCGGCAACATGTCGGAGGGCTGTATCGGCTCGCTGAGCAGCCGCTCCATCGCCTTCCAGCGCCAAACCGGCCCGTCACCCTGACGCTCAATCCACGTCTTGACCATATCCTGCCCTAAGCCATAGTTTATCACATAGCTGCGATACTGGTCATTGAAGGCCAGCATTTGCGCTGCTCGCTCCGCGCTGACCAACTGATATTTTTGCAGTGCGGCCAGTGCAGCGGCGCGGTCCATCGATCCGTCCAGATAGGCGGCGGCAATGGTAAAGCGTGCGTTGCGCAGCGAACTGATGGCCTGTTGCAGTTCGAAATAGGCCTCTGCGCCCGCCGGATCGAGACCGGCCAGCGGATAGAGAATATCGCGTTCATAGGTCAGTCGCTCACGCCCCGGAAACGCAAGGTCGATACCGTAATTGGCCGAACCTTCGGCAATCAGCGATTGCGGCGAATAGAGCGGATAAATGGCAAATTCCTGCCAACCGCGTTCCCGCACCAGATTTTTTTCCAGCAACATATTGTACACATGATGGCCGGGATAGCCCTCGTGACAGCCCAGATCGACCGCGCGCGATATGCGGATCGGCAGGTCGGTGTTGATCTGGATCAGGCTTTGATAGCCGCCCTGATAATAATTATATCCGCTCCAGCTTTTACCGGTCACAAATTCCATCCGGAAATTTTCGCCTTTGGGCAGGGGTATGTGCCGGACGGTTCGCTTGCGGCATTCGGCTATCGCGGCATCGAATAGGGCTTGCAGCCGATCCTTCGGGATGGTGTAGCGATCCTGAAACGCCTCTACCCGGGCGGCCAGGTCGCCATTGCCGGGAACCAGTGCGGCAATCCGTTCCAGCACCGGATCGAAATCTGATAGGGGTTGTATTTCCGGGGCGGCGCCGAACAGGCCGCGCGCCTCCTCCAGAAACGGAAATTTCTCCTGCTGCATCATCGCGTACCGGGTTAGCGCGGCTTCCAATTGAGCCGATAAAAACCGCTTGCGGGCAACAATTACCGGATCGGGATCGGGGGACAGGGCGTCGATGGCCAGCATCAGGCCGACAATCGCATTGCCCAGTTCGCGCATATCGCGCGGTTTGGTTTTCGCCAGCGCGGCGGGTTCGGGGGGGCCGTAATAGGCATCGACATAGCCCGGCTCAACTTCGCCAAGTTCCAAGGTCAGCTGGACATAATCTGTAGCAATCCGGTCGAGCGCGCTTTGCTTTACCGGCACAGCGATGTTGGGCGTGTCGCCGGTGCGACTGGCTGCGCATCCGCTGAACAGCGCGCAGAAAAGCAGAAGAAACGGCCCGCGGTTCATGAAAATCTCCGCCTTTGCGGGGCAAAGCGCAGGATCAGATAACCGGCGATGGCCGAGGCCACCGACCCCAGCAACACGCCGATTTTTGCCTCCTCTATCAGCAAGACATTACCCGGGAAGGCAAGTGCACCGATGAACAAGCTCATCGTAAAACCGATGCCGCACAG
>JBGSLY010000233.1:0-8090 GCA_041740435.1 Parasphingorhabdus sp. | reverse complement strand
TCATCCAGAATGTGGGCCGCGACAAGGGTGAAACCGACGTCACCTTCACCGTGCCGCAGGCAGATCTTGATCGGGCGATCAGCGTTCTCGAAGAAGCCAAAGGGAAAATTGGCTATAACCGCCTGATCCCCGATACCAATGTCGCGAAAATCTCTGTCGTTGGCGTCGGCATGAAAAGCCATGCCGGTATCGCCTCGACGATGTTCAAGGCATTGGCCGACCGCGGCGTCAACATTCAGGCGATTACCACCAGCGAAATCAAGGTCAGCGTATTGATCGAGGAAGACTATACCGAGCTTGCCGTGCGTGTGCTGCACACCGCCTATGGGCTGGACACCGATCAGGCGGCGGCCTAACCTTCGGCTATGCCAATATCCGCACATACCGCGAAAATCCTGCTGCTCGGTTCGGGTGAACTGGGCCGGGAATTTGTTATTTCGGCCAAGCGCTTGGGGGCCTATGTCATCGCCTGTGACAGCTACGCCCGCGCCCCGGCGATGCAGTTGGCGGATGAGTCGGAAGTGTTTTCCATGCTCGACGGCGATGCCCTGCGCGCCGTGGTGGCAAAGCACCAGCCCGATTATGTTGTTCCGGAAATAGAGGCGATCCGGACCGAAATTCTTGCCGAGCTGGAAGCACAGGGTTTCAATATCGTGCCCAGTGCCCGCGCCGCGCAGCTGACCATGAACCGCGATGCAATTCGCGATGTGGCCGCGCAGGAACTCGGCCTTGTTACATCGCGCTATCGCTATGCTGAAACCCTGGCCGAAGTGCAGGAAGCCGCCGCGTTCGCTGGCTTTCCCTGCGTCATTAAGCCGGTAATGTCCTCCTCTGGCAAGGGGCAAAGCAAGGTCGATAATGCCGAGATGCTGGAAGCCGCTTGGGATTATGCCGCCGCCAATATGCGCGGAGATCGCAAGCGGGTGATTGTCGAGCAGTTTATCGACTTTGACTATGAAATCACCCTGCTGACCGTCGCAACCAAAGACGGGATTCTGTTTTGCCCGCCCATCGGCCATCGGCAGGAGCGCGGCGATTATCAGGAAAGCTGGCAGCCCACTCCGATGAGCGAGGCGGCCATTGCCGCGGCACAGGATATGGCCGCGAAGGTCGTCGAAAACCTGCGCGGGCAAGGCAAAGGCTATGGCCTGTTTGGCGTCGAATTTTTTGTGAAAGGTGAAACGGTCATTTTTTCCGAGCTGTCACCGCGCCCGCACGATACCGGCATGGTCACGCTGCTAAGTCAGAATCTGAGCGAATTTGACTTGCATGCCCGGGCGATTCTGGAGCTACCGATTCCCCAGCCGATCCGCGCATGGCCCAGCGCATCGGCGGTCATATTGGCCGACCGTGATAGCGAGACCCTGTCCTATTCCGGCCTAGCCGAGGCAATGTCGGTGGCCGGGGGAACGGTTGATGTGCGGATTTTTGGCAAGCCCAGTTCCCGGCCCTATCGGCGGATGGGCGTCGCATTGGCATCAGCAGGTTCCGCCGAAGACGCAAGAGCGGCGGCGAGCAAGGCCGCTGCTATGGTGAAAATCGGGTATAGCTGATACGTACGCTGATACGTACATAGTGTTCCCGCGAAGGCGGGAACCTATTCACTACCGTTCACATTCCGACACAACGGTGCAAATAGGTTCCCGCCGACGCGGGAACACACAGCATTACATTCAACCCAGATCAAACCGATCTGCGTTCATCACCTTGGTCCAAGCCGCAACGAAATCCTTGACGAATTTCGCCTTATTGTCGTTTTGCGCATAGACTTCCGCCATAGCGCGCAATTGCGAGTTGGAGCCGAACACCAGATCGGCGCGGGTCGCGCGCCATTTTTCAGCGCCCGATGCCCGGTCATGGCCGACAAACTCTTCATCGGCGCTGCCATCAACGGGGGTCCAGCGGGTTCCCATATCGAGCAGGTTGACGAAGAAATCATTGGTCAATTGGCCCACGCGGTCGGTCAATACGCCGTGACCGGTGTTGCCGCTGACCGCACCAAGCGCGCGCAGTCCGCCTACCAATACGGTCATTTCCGGTGCCGACAGACCCAGCAGATGCGCCCGGTCGAGCAGCATTTCTTCGGTCTTCACGCCAGCTTTGGCCTTCAGATAGTTGCGGAAACCATCGGCAAACGGCTCCAGCGGCTCAAAGCTTGCGGCGTCGGTCTGCTCGTCGCTGGCATCGCCGCGGCCACCGGTGAAGGGTACAGCAACATCATAGCCCGCATCCTTGGCCGCCTTTACAACCGCTGCCGTTCCAGCCAGCACGATAGCATCGGCCATCGACAGATCACCCTTCAGCTCCTCGATCTTCGCCAGCACCGCAGCCAGTTCAGACGGATCGTTGGCCGCCCAATCTTTTTGCGGGGCCAAACGGACGCGCGCGCCATTGGCACCGCCCCGGTGGTCCGAATTGCGATAGGTCGATGCCGAAGCCCACGCTGCCTTGACCAACGCCGAAACGCTGAGGCCCGAACCCAAAATAGCCGATTTGAACGCCGCAACCGCGCCATCCGAAGGCATGGTGCCAGCGGGCACCGGATCCTGCCAGATCAGGTCTTCGGCGGGTACTTCTGGACCGACATAGCGGATTTTCGGACCCATGTCGCGGTGGCACAGCTTGAACCAAGCGCGAGCGAACGCGTCATCAAGCGCCGCCTGATCATCGCGGAAGCGTTCGGAAATCTTGCGATATTCCGGGTCGAACTTCAGCGCCATATCAGCCGTGGTCATCATCGTCGGTACCTTCTTCGAAGGATCACGAGCGTCAGGCGCCATATCTTCGGGATCGGGATTGAACGGCTGCCACTGCTGCGCACCGGCGGGCGAGTGCACCAACTGATAGTCATATTTGAACAACAGGCGGAAATAGTCGCCGCCCCACTGGGTCGGGTTGGGAGTCCACGCGCCTTCAATCCCTGAAGTGGTGACATTGCCAGCGGCAATTTCGTCCGCGTCGGTCAACCAGCCAAAACCTTGCAGCGCCAGCGCTTCGCTCTCCGGCGAGCCGCTAAACGTATCAGATGGCTTCGCACCATGCGCCTTACCAAAGGCATGGCCGCCAGCGGTCAGGGCAACGGTTTCTTCGTCATTCATCGCCATCCGGGCAAAAGTTTCGCGCATATCGCGGGCCGACAGCAGCGGATCGGCAAGGCCGCCGGGGCCTTCGGGATTGACGTAAATCAGGCCCATCTGGATCGCGGCAAGCGGATTTTCGAGCGCCTTTTCCTTGTCAGGAATGATGCGGGTTTCTGCGCCCTGATCGACCCACAGGTCTTCGATGCCCCAATAGACGGTTTCGGGCTCGAACACGTCCTTGCGGCCGCCACCAAAGCCGAACACCGGTCCGCCCATGCTTTCAATCGCGACATTTCCGGCCAGAATGAACAGGTCGGCCCAGCTGATCTGATTGCCGTATTTCTGCTTGATCGGCCACAACAGGCGGCGGGCCTTGTCGAGGTTGCCGTTGTCTGGCCAGCTGTTGAGCGGCGCAAAACGCTGCTGCCCGCTGTTCGCACCGCCGCGACCGTCACCGGTCCGGTAGGTACCCGCAGCGTGCCAGGCCGTGCGGATGAAGAACGGACCATAATGGCCGTAATCTGCGGGCCACCACGACTGGCTGTCGGTCATCAGCGCGGTCAGGTCGGCTTTCAAGCCATTATAGTCGATCGACTTGAACGCTTCGGCATAGTCAAAGTCAGGACCCATTGGGTCCGCGAGCTTGCCGCCTTCGCGCAGGATTTCAAGGTTTAGCGAATCGGGCCACCAATCGCGGTTGGTCCGACCCAAAAGCGTACGCTCTGCGCCGCCGTGCATAACGGGGCATTTGCTGCTGTCATTCATGAAATATCTCCTCTTCCATATGGGGGCTTAGCCGTGCGCCAAGGGTTTGCGCACAAGCCGCTGTCAGTCTCCTACCTGCGTTGCCTATTGAAAGGAAATTGATTATTACGGTGTTGGTGATTGATATAATCGATTTAATGGGTGCCATATCCTCCCCGAGCTTGTCTCGGGTAGGGGGACCGCTCGCGCAGCGAGTGGTGGAGGGGCAAACCACCAACGATTTTATGATATTGCCCCTCCGTCACGCCTACGGCGCGCCACCTCCCCGAGGCAAGCTCGGGGAGGATATCGAACGTCACCGCTCTTTTCCCCGCTAATTGCCCTTGCCCGCTAACCAATTGCCGCGCTACGGCAAGCACATGAGCACACTTCAAAACCTTATGCAGCGCGGCACCGATTTTCTCGGCTGCGAAACGGCGATCATGTGCGGAGCGATGTCCTGGGTCAGCGAGCGCCATTTGGTCAGCGCCATTTCCAACGCGGGCGGGTTCGGCGTCATAGCCTGCGGAGCGATGACCCCCGCCCTGCTCGACACCGAAATCGCCGAAACGAAGAAACGCACCACAAAGCCTTTTGGGGTCAACCTGATCACCATGCACCCCGACCTATTCGACCTGATCGACATTTGCGGTCGGCATCAGGTCAGCCATGTGGTGTTGGCCGGCGGCCTGCCGCCCAAGGGCAGTCTGGAGGCGATAAAGGCCACAGGGGCCAGGGTCATTTGCTTTGCGCCTGCGCTGTCGCTCGCGAAGAAACTAATCCGCTCGGGCGTTGATGCGCTCGTCATAGAGGGGATGGAGGCGGGCGGACATATCGGCCCGGTCGCCACATCCGTGCTGGCGCAGGAAATCCTGCCCGAGGTCGCAACCGAAGTGCCGGTGTTTGTCGCGGGCGGTATTGCGCGCGGCGAGATGATCGCCAGCTTCCTCGAAATGGGCGCCGCCGGAGTGCAGCTCGGCACCCGCTTCGTCTGCGCGCACGAATCCATCGCCCACCCCGATTTCAAACGCGCCTTCATCCGCGCCAACGCCCGCGACGCAATCACCAGCGTGCAAGTCGATCCCCGCCTGCCGGTCATCCCGGTCCGCGCGCTCAAGAACAAAGGCACCGAAGAGTTTACCCAGAAACAGATCGAGGTCGCCAAATTACTCGACGCAGGCGGCATCGACATGGCCGAGGCGCAGTTGCAGATCGAACATTTCTGGGCCGACGCCCTGCGCAAGGCGGTAATCGACGGCGATGTCGAATACGGCAGCGTGATGGCCGGCCAATCGGTCGGCATGGTCAAGGCCGAGGAAAGCGTAGCCGAGATACTGGCGACGTTAACGGCGGAGGCAGAGGCGGCGCTGGGACGGTGAGCTAGGCCGAATTCAACTGTTTCACGCTGTCCTTGACACGGACGCAAATATGTCGTATTTAACCGACAATTTATCAAGTCGAACGAACCGTCGAGTTTGAAAACTGGCTCGATGGGCTGCGTGACCGGATGGCGCAGAAGCGAATTGTCATGCGGATCAGGCGGATTGAGGCTGGGCTGCTTGGCGACTGGAAAACAGTGGGCGATGGCGTAAGCGAGTTGCGGATCGATTATGGGCCCGGATACCGGCTCTATTACACAATGCGCGAGCAGGTGATCGTCATCCTGCTATGCGCGGCAGCGACAAGAGCGGTCAGAATCGAATGATCAAGCTGGCAAAAGAGTTGACGAAGACGGTTTAGAAACATGCGAGAAGCAGCACGTGTCTCGGGAAGATCAGTGCAGATGTTGGACACGAATATGACAAAACTAGTCAAAACGCCCTTCGATGCGGCGAAGTATATTACCGAACCAGTGGATGTGATCGACTTCCTCAACGATGCATTCGAAAGCGGGCATACACCCTATATCGCCGCCGTGTTGGGCGATGTCGCCCGCAGCGAAGGCATGACCAAACTTGCGCGTAAAACTGGCGTCAACCGACAGGCGCTCTACACCGCACTTTCGGAGAATGGCAATCCAACATTGGAAACACTGCTGAAGGTCATGACCGCTCTCGGCATCCGGCTGAAATGCGAGGCGGTGGAAAAAGCGAACGCGGCTTAGGCCACTTCATTCAGGTTTCGCCTTACGATTAAGGATGGGCCGGTGCTTCAGAGCGCCGATAGACAGGATTGCGCTACGCCAATATCAATCCTTCTTCCATGCTCCGCGCGGTCCACCTCGCGCGTTCCGGGGAGGATTTGATGGACGTTTAGTGGCTGGAACCGGCAAATTTGGCTTCAGTTGTCGGAATTCGATTTGTAGGAGCACGATGATAAAAATTTTTTTGGTTTGAGCAATACTGATGGATATCTTGCATACAAAACTTTCTTGAATCAATGTATCGGGTGATGTGGATCGATGGCAGCTTACAATGACAGCCAAATTACCGAAATGAGAGCCTTGCTGGAATCGTTAGACACGAAGAAGCAAATTCTGCTTGAACGGCTAATCGATTATCATTTTCGTACAGAAATTGCACGAGAATATGCTAACCAAGGAGTAGCAATACGGCTGATGGGTATAATTTACTCAACTTGTCGCGTGTTCGAAGTGCTACCCCCGGAGATGTCGGAAATCCCAACGTCCGCTCAAAGATCGGAAGCAACAGCTCATATACAGGCTGTGGCATTCAATGTTTATGGTTGCTTTGACAATCTTGCCCAAATTTGGGTTTCTGAATTGGGCATCCAAAAGCCAAATGGGCAACAACTCGGACGAAATGAGATCGGGTTTGCAAAAAAGTGCAAAACTGTCCGCAGTTCCTTGCCGCAGACGCTTCAATCAACCCTCTGCGAGTTGGACCCTTGGTTGAAGCACCTAGAGGATTTTCGACAAGCGACAGCACATCGGATCCCGCTCTATATACCCCCATTTATGGTCAGTCCCACAAAATATCCTCTGTATAAAGACCTTAATACAGGAGCTTATGAAGCCTTAGCTCGCCATGATTTCGTTGAATTCGAAACTCTCATTGAAGCCCGAAACGCTCTCCGTCACTTTCTTCCAATGATAGCGACTTCGATAAACGATCCAACAAATGCTATGTTTCATCCACAACTGCTCGCGGACTTTCAAACCGTAGAAAAATGGATAAGTTTGATTTTAGACCATCTACCAACCATGCAAGTCTAACCAAAAGGACAAACCGTTGCCACGGTTTGTCGGAGCAGAAATGTTTGGTGGACAGGGCTGGATTCGAACCAGCGTACGCTCTCGCGGGCAGATTTACAGTCTGCTGCCATTAACCACTCGGCCACCTGTCCATGGGTGCCATAAGCAAGGCGGCCCCAATGGCGAAAGGACTCGCCCCTGTCAATGGCCGCGTCGTGCTTTCGTTGCGCTTTATCTGAGGTTTCGTGCTTGGCAAAATTTGCCGTATCTGACAGGAGGCGGAAATGGGAAAACGACGCAAACCGCAAAAGGCTTCCGGCAATGGCGTCCGGTTATGGGGTCGGCACGCGATTTTGGCGGCGCTGGGCAACCCGGAGCGTGAGGTCCGCAAAATCTGGGGCACGCGGGAGGCGCTGGCGATGCTCGACCTGCCGCCTGTCTTGCCGATCGTTTATTGCGACGTCGCCGACCTTGGCAAGATGGTGCCGTTTGACGCGCCGCATCAGGGGCTGGTCGCCGATGCCGAGCCGCTGGACGACATGTGGCTGGGCGATGTGATCGATGAGGAGCGCGACAGTTTCCGGCCCTTGATCGTCCTCGACCAAGTGACCGACCCGCACAATGTCGGCGCGATTTTTCGCAGCGCGGCCGCCTTTGACGCCGCCGCCGTGATTACTCAAGACCGGCACGCGCCGCTGGAATCAGGTGCGCTGGCCAAGGCGGCTTCCGGCGCACTGGAATTTGTGCCCTGGGTGCGAGTGGTCAATCTGGCCCGCGCGCTCGATGAGATTGCCGATGCGGGCTATTGGCGCATCGGGCTGGACGGCGACACCGAGATTGAACTGGGCGAGGCGATGGGCAGCAGCAAGGTCGCGCTGGTGATGGGCGCGGAAGGCGAAGGGCTGCGTGCCAATGTCGCCGCGCATTGCGATACGCTGGCCCGGATTGCGATGAGCCCGCGGATGGAAAGCCTCAACGTCTCCAACGCCGCCGCGATTGCGCTGCACAGCGAATATATCAGACGTCCGGGAGAGGAAAGTTAGATGAAACTGATCAAACTCTGCGCCGCCGCTGCGGCCCCGTTGTTGCTGTCGGGCTGTTTGCTGCTGCCC
>JBGSLY010000232.1:0-4729 GCA_041740435.1 Parasphingorhabdus sp. | reverse complement strand
ATTTTGGCAGAGCGAGAGAAGGGGCTGCCCGTAACCGCATTTGGTGACACCGGCGGGCAATATCTGACGATGTTGCTCGCAAAGACACAGGCACCGATTATTTCGCGCTGGGGCGGGTTGATGCTGCGCCGCGCCTTGATCAGCCGCGTCGATACACCGGGCAATATTCGGGCAGCAGACTGGGTCGCGGCCCGGGCTTGGGTTTTGTTGCGGCAAGGGGAGGCCGATCTGTCCCGCAATCTGGTGCTGCGGGTCGATGAAGCGAATTATACGCCGTGGCTGTATAATGTGGCCTTGCAGTCCCATCTGGCGATGGGCGACGCGCCGGGCGCCTGCCCCTATGTTCAGGGCGGATCGCGGGCCAGCAAGGACAAAAGCTGGGTGATGATGCGCCCGGTTTGCGCCGCGATGCAGGGTGAACAAAGCCGTGCCACCGAATTGCTGAGAGCGGCGCGGCGCGACAAGGCGGCGACAGGCATCGATTATCTGCTGGCGGAAAAGCTGGTGGGTGCGGGCTATGAAGGCCGCCGCGCGGTGACCATCAAATGGGAAGAGGTGCAGCGCTTCAACAATTGGCGTTATGGCCTGGCGCTGAGCACAGGCCTCGAAATTCCGGCGCGCCTGACCAATCAGGGGGCCCGCCATGTGCAGGGCTGGATAGCGCTAGCGCCCATGATGCCGCTCGAACGCCGGTTGCAGGCCTCGGCACAGGCCGCAGAACTGGGCGTGCTTTCCAATCGGGCGATTGTCGATCTCTATGCGCTGGTGCGCGATGATCCGCAGGCCAGTGAGGAGAGCAAGGCACGTGCGGCCCAGTTGCGTAGCGCTTATGTCGCGGCCAGCGTGGAAGACCGGATTGCCGCGATTCGGGCATTTGCCGAAACCGAAGCCAAACCGAATTATGCCGGAATGGTGACCGTTGCGCGCGCGGCGGCACGGATTCCGGTCAGCGAAACCTATACCAAAGATAGCGACCTGCTGATAGCAGCGATGGTGTCGGCGGGCCTTGACCGGCCGGCGGCACGCTGGTCCACGCTGGTCGAGGAAGGCAGTCTGGGTTGGGGGCTGCTGGCGGTCGGTAGTGCCCAGCCGTCCGTCACTATCGACTATGGCGCGATGGACAGTTTTGCCGACAATGATGACAGCGAAGGGCAGCTGCGTAGCCAGTTTTTGCTCGCTGCTCTCGCCGGGCTTGGGCGAGTTAATGGCGATGCCGTAACCGATTTTGCCAGCGATCTCGACTTCGCCATGGGTCGGCAAACCCGTTGGAGCCGGGCGATTGACATCGCTGCCCGTAAACGCCAGCCGGGAACGGTTGCGGTGCTCGCTGCAGTGGGGATGCAGGGTCGGGATTGGCGTACAATGTCACCGATGCACCTGTACCACATTGTTCGGGCCTTGCGCATGACCGGTATGGAGGCAGAGGCGCGGATGATTGCAGCGGAAGCGATTACCCGCGTTTAGGCGCTGAAATGCAGGGCCGGAAAGGGACTATGTCCGACGATTCGCACCTGATCGACCGGTTTTTGGAAATGCTTTCTGTCGAACGCGGGGCGGCGGAAAACACCTTGCTGGCCTATCGCAGCGATCTGGAGCAAGCGTCTTCTTTTTTGCGCGGGCGGTTGGTTGAGGTCTCGGCGGAGCAATTACAAGACTTGGCCCGGTCCTGGGCCTCGCTGTCCAATAGCAGTGTCATGCGGAAATCCTCTGCCCTTCGGCAGTTTTTCGGCTTTCTGGCCGAGGAAAATCTGCGGTCCGACGATCCCTCATCGACCCTGCCCAGACCGGCGGGGCAGCGCGGTTTACCGAAAATACTGGATCACAATGATGTGGACAGGTTGTTTGCCGAAATCGGGCAGCGAATCGAAGGCCCCACCCCCAAATCCGCCGATCTGCGCCTGTCCGCCCTCTTTGAGCTGCTCTATGGATCGGGGCTGCGGGCCAGCGAATTAATTGCGCTACCGCTATCGGCAATCAGCGGTAACCGACCGTTTCTTATTGTGCGCGGCAAGGGGAATAAGGAGCGGCTCGTACCAATCTCGGAGCCTGCCAGAGCTGCAGTGGCCCGCTGGTCCGCGACTTTGGACGCGCAGCAGCGATATTTGTTCCCGTCGCGCAAGGGGCATATCAGCCGGATTCGGCTGTTTCAGATTGTCCGGGAACTGGCGGCGGCCTGCGGCATTGATCCGGCACGAATCAGCCCGCATGTCCTGCGTCACGCTTTTGCCACCCATTTGCTCGAGGGGGGGGCGGACCTGCGCGTGCTGCAAACCCTGTTGGGGCACAGCGATATTTCGACGACACAAATCTATACCCATGTCGATTCGGCGCGGTTGGTCGAACTGGTCAATCGCCGTCACCCCTTGGCTAGAGTGATTTCGAGTGAAATGGAACATTTCACGACTCGGAAATAACGAAAAAACAAATGGCGCTAGACCCAGATTTTGATTCCATCAAAATCGGACAGGGTCTAGCCCCGATATCGTGCGTTGACCTCCCAGCCGCCAAGGATTAACGCCAAGCAATGACGGTTTACCTCGAATTTGAAAAGCCGATTGCGGCGCTGGAAGCTCGGATTGTAGAGTTGCGGGAAACTGCGGATTCCAGTTCGATCGATATCGAGGCGGAAATCGCCAAGCTGTCGGCCAAATCCGAAAAAATGCTCAGCGACACCTATGCCAAGCTCACCCCATGGCAGAAAACGCAGGTGGCCCGGCATCCGGAGCGACCGCATTTTGCCGATTTCATTGCCCAAATGTTTGACGAATTTGTGCCGCTTGCCGGTGATCGCAATTTTGGCGATGATCAGGCGATTTTGGGCGGATTTGCAAGGATGGGCGACCAGCGGATGTTGGTTATTGGTCATGAAAAGGGCAATGATACCGCCAGCCGCCTGCGGCACAATTTCGGTATGGGCAAGCCCGAGGGGTATCGCAAGGCGATCCGCCTGATGGATATTGCCGACCGGTTCCGGTTACCTGTGGTGACGCTCGTTGACACATCGGGTGCCTTTCCCGGCGTATCGGCGGAGGAGCGCGGGCAGGCAGAGGCGATTGCCCGCTCGACTGAAAAATGCCTTACCCTGGGCGTGCCGATGGTCGCAGTGATCGTTGGTGAAGGGGGTTCGGGCGGCGCGGTGGCGCTGGCGTCGGCGGAACGGGTCTTGATGCTGGAGCACGCGGTCTATTCGGTCATATCACCCGAAGGCTGCGCCTCGATCCTTTGGCGCACCGGGGAAAAGGCCGATCTCGCTGCTGATGCGATGAAAATTACTGCACAGGACCTGAAGCAGCTTAAAGTCATCGACCGGATTGTCGAAGAACCCGTCGGCGGCGCGCACCGCGATCCGGCGCTGTGTATTGCGATGCTCGGCAAGGCGATAGGCGAAGAACTGGACGTTTTGGGCAAGCTTGACCGCGCTGAAATCCGCCGGATGCGACGGGAAAAGTTTTTGGCAATTGGTGCGCTGTAAATCTCGCATTGCTTGCGGCACCCTGTTGTAAATCCTTGTTTCTTCATCACAACGCATCCATCGCCGATGCGTTGACCGTTTCCTTTCGGTTCAAACAGGGTTAACACCTTCCCGGTCAGACACAGCGTTTGGAGTTTCGGGATGGGGACATCGATCATGGCGAAGAGCAAATATTCAATTTCATTGGTGGCATTGCTGGTCGCATGCACCGGGGCCAGCGGCGGGTCGGATGTGGCGTCCTCTGGCGACAATGCTGCCGGTTCAGGCTCTGAAGCGCCTTCCACTGGACCCGCCCAGAGCATTTCCGCCGAAGACAAAAAACAAGGCGCCGAGGCGCATCCGCAGCTTTTGGAAGAATTTGGCGGTGCGTATTCCGGCAGCCAAGTGCCCTATGTGGTGTCGGTTGGACAGAATATCGCGGTGCAGTCGGGCCTTGGCGATGCCAAAAGCGATTTTACCGTCACTCTGCTCAATTCACCCGTCAACAACGCGTTCGCGATTCCCGGCGGCTATGTCTATCTGACGCGGCAATTGATGGCGCTGATGAACGACGAAGCGGAAATGGCCGGGGTTTTGGGCCACGAAGTCGGCCATGTCGCCGCCCGCCATTCGCAGAAACGGCAAAAAGCCGCGACTCGCAATTCGATTCTGGGTGTTCTGGGCCAGATTGGCGCGGCGGTGCTGCTGGGTGATACCGCGCCCGGCAAGCTGGGTCAGCAGGTTTTTGGTC
Source organism: Parasphingorhabdus sp. (assembly GCA_041740435.1). GTDB lineage: Bacteria > Pseudomonadota > Alphaproteobacteria > Sphingomonadales > Sphingomonadaceae > Parasphingorhabdus. The sequence goes on along the minus strand of JBGSLY010000232.1, from coordinate 527 downwards.
AGGGCAGCCAGCTCTTGACGCTGAAATTTTCGCGCAGTCAGGAATATGAGGCGGACGATCTGGGGATCAAATATCTGGCTTCGGCTGGATATGACCCGGAGGCACTATCGACCATGCTCGAGTCGCTGGCGGCGCAAGGCGTGCTTGATGCGCGGGCCGCCGGACAGGATGCGCGCAACATCCCGGCATGGGCGAGCACCCATCCCGATCCCGCATCGCGGGTGACGCGCGCGCGCGACAATGGCCGATTATACAAGATTACCGCGGGTAAAAGGAACCGTGACACCTTCCTGCGCGCTCTAGATGGGGTGATGTACGGTGACGATCCAAAGCAGGGCGTGGTCGAAGGGCGCGAATTTCTGCACCCCGATCTTAAACTCAAATTCGCGATCCCCACCGGATTTGGCATGTCCAACGGGACGCGCGCGGTCAATATTTCCGGATCTAGCGGCAAAGCGCTGTTCACCACCCAGGCCTATTCAGGCAATATGCCGAGCTATATCGACGCGGCGTTCAAGGCGGTGGCG
>JBGSLY010000231.1:0-4737 GCA_041740435.1 Parasphingorhabdus sp. | reverse complement strand
ACCCGGCGCTGCTAGGCGCATGGACCTGTTTCTGGACGTTGGCGCGGTCGGATGACCGCATCGCCGCGATCCACCGGGACAATTATGCCGGGTTTAGAGCGCGGCTGGCCGAATTGCTGGTCGCGTGCGGGTTGAGTGGGGCCGATGCCAGAATACAAGCTATCAGCCTCACCGCTTTGGTCGACGGCCTATGGCTAGAAATGTCGCTTAGCCCGGATGTGGTGACGGCGGAGATAGCACGGCGGCAATTGGAAAGCTGGGCGGGTAGAGTGATAGGTGAACATCGCAAAAGGTTCCGGCAACTTGCGCAGCCCATTTAGCATCATATAGACAGAAATGTCTATCAACTCTTGACAGATATAGACAAGTCTGTCTATACAGAACTATGAACAGCGACCAGTTTCGACGCTATCTCGCCAAGCAGGGATGCACATTCGAGGCCGGTGCCGGCAAAGGCGGGCATATTCTGGTCCGGCGTGAGGGCAGGACATCGGTGCTTCCCACCCATGGCGGAGCCAAGCAATTGGGAACAGGTTTGATGAACAAGATAAAAAAGGATCTGGGTCTAAAATAGGCTCATTGAAAAGGACTCACGATGTATCGCTATCCAGCTGAACTTACCCCAGATGACAATGACACGGTCATGGTGACATTCCCCGATATACCTGAAGCGGTCAGCTTTGGTGATGATGCGGCGGACGCTTTGGCGCGGGCACCCGATGCATTGGAAACCGCACTGGCCGGGTATATCGAGGATCGTCGGGATATTCCGGTGCCGTCCCCCGCGCTTGGACGGCATGTGGTTGACCTCTCGCTGCTGGCGGCGCTAAAGTTGGAAGCCTATAGCGCGATGCGGGCACGGCAATGGCGCAAGGCCGATCTTGCCCGGGCAATGGCGGTCAACCCGCGCCAGATCGACCGCTTGTTTGACCTTCGTCACGCAACGCCGGTTGCGCAGTTGGAAGCAGCCTTTGCGATTTGCGGGCGAAGGGCGGTTGTGGAGGCGCAGGCGGCTTGATCAACAGACACCCTTGACCGCCAACAGAATCGCCGCTAAGGGCCGCGCTTCCCGATGGCTGGGTCTGCTTTCAGCATTCTCGCAAAGCCGCAGGAAACCATAGGCTGAACACTTTTGGCGACTATGGCCAAGAGAGTAACCCCGGCACATTCCTGTGTGCCACCACATATAAGGTGAAGACTTTATGCCAACAATTAACCAGCTCGTCCGCAAGGGGCGGGTGCCGCAAAAGGCAAAATCCAAAGTGCCCGCGATGGAGCAGAACCCTCAAAAGCGCGGCGTTTGCACCCGTGTCTATACCACGACCCCGAAAAAGCCAAACTCGGCGCTGCGCAAGGTGGCCAAGGTTCGCCTGACCAACCAGCGCGAAGTCATCAGCTACATCCCCGGTGAAGGCCACAACCTGCAAGAGCATAGCGTTGTCCTGATCCGCGGCGGTCGCGTCCGCGACCTTCCGGGTGTCCGCTATCACGTTCTGCGCGGCGTTCTCGATACCCAGGGTGTCAAGGACCGCAAGCAGAGCCGTTCGAAATATGGCGCGAAGCGTCCGAAGTAAGATTAGGGGAATATAGAGATGTCACGTCGTCGTCGTCCCGAAAAGCGGGTAATTCTGCCTGATCCGAAATTTGGTGATCAGGTTTTGTCGAAATTCATGAACAATCTGATGCTGGATGGCAAAAAGTCCGTAGCGGAAAAGATTGTTTACGGAGCGTTGGATACGGTCGAAACCAAGGCCAAGAAAGATCCGGTGCAGCTGTTTCATGACGCGCTCAACAACGTCAAGCCCGGTATCGAAGTGCGCAGCCGCCGTGTTGGTGGTGCGACCTATCAGGTGCCGTGTGAAGTGCGACCAGAGCGCGCGCAGGCGCTAGCGATTCGCTGGGTCATCACCGCTGCTCGCAACCGCAGCGAAACCACGATGGCTGCGCGGCTTTCGGGCGAATTGCTCGATGCCGCCAACAATCGCGGCAATGCGGTCAAAAAACGGGAAGATACCCACCGTATGGCCGAAGCTAACCGGGCGTTTGCGCATTACCGCTGGTAATCCAAGGCCTGCAAATACCGTTAACAGGGGCTGGTAAACACCGGCCCCTTTCCCTATAGGGCGCGCATCATTCGCCCATCGCACGGAGTAAAGACCATGGCACGCAGCCATCCACTCGACAGATACCGCAATATCGGCATTATGGCGCATATCGATGCGGGAAAAACCACGACCACCGAACGCATCCTGTATTACACTGGCAAATCGTACAAGATCGGCGAAGTGCACGACGGCGCGGCGACCATGGATTGGATGGAGCAGGAGCAGGAGCGTGGGATTACCATCACCTCTGCCGCGACCACCTGTTTCTGGACGGTCAAGGATGACGATGGCCAAGAGCACCGGATCAACATCATCGACACCCCCGGACACGTGGATTTCACCATCGAAGTGGAACGCTCGCTTCGCGTGCTCGATGGTGCGGTGGCCTGTTTTGACGGCGTAGCTGGCGTGGAGCCGCAGTCGGAAACGGTATGGCGTCAGGCTGATAAATATGGCGTGCCCCGGATGTGCTTCATCAACAAGCTCGACCGGACCGGCGCGAACTTCAAATATTGCGTACAGTCGATCATCGATCGTTTGGGCGCGATTCCCGCGGTGCTCTATCTGCCGATCGGCATCGAAGGAGGCCTGAAAGGTCTGGTCGATCTGGTGGGCAATCGCGGCATCATCTGGAAGGATGAAAGCCTGGGTGCGGAATTTGAATATATCGATATTCCCGCCGATATGGCCGACGAAGCTGCCGAGTATCGGGAGCGTCTGATCGAGCTTGCTGTGGAGCAGGACGATGAGATCATGGAATCCTATCTGGAGGGTAACATCCCAGATAAGGCAACGCTGAAAGCCTTGATCCGCAAGGGCACGCTCAACCAGAGCTTTGTTCCCGTGGTTTGTGGCTCTGCGTTCAAGAACAAGGGTGTTCAGCCGCTGCTCGACGCGGTGGTCGACTATTTGCCCAGCCCGCTTGACGTTCCGGCCATTAAAGGCGTGAAGCTCGACGGCACGACCGAAGATTCGCGCGCCAGCAGCGACGAAGAGCCTTTCTCGGCGCTGGCGTTCAAGGTGATGAACGATCCGTTCGTTGGCTCGCTGACGTTTATCCGTATCTATTCGGGCAAGCTGGAAAAGGGCATTTTGCTCAATTCGGTCAAGGACAAGAAGGAAAAAATCGGCCGTATCCTCGAAATGCACTCCAACGAGCGCAAGGATATCGATGAGGCTTTTGCCGGCGACATTGTCGCGCTGGCGGGGATGAAGGCGACCACCACCGGGGACACCCTGTGTGATTCGCTCAAGCCCATTATCTTGGAACGGATGGAATTTCCCGACCCGGTTATCGAACTGTCGGTCGAACCCAAAACTAAGGCGGACCAGGAAAGAATGGGCATCGCGCTCAACCGGCTGGCCGCCGAAGACCCCTCGTTCCGCGTATCGACCGACCACGAATCGGGTCAGACGATCATCAAGGGCATGGGCGAGCTTCACCTCGACATTCTGGTCGACCGGATGAAGCGTGAGTTCAAGGTTGAGGCCAATGTCGGCGCGCCGCAGGTGGCGTATCGCGAATCGCTCGCCCGCGAAGTTGAAGTGGATTATACCCATAAGAAGCAATCGGGTGGTTCGGGTCAGTTTGGCCGGGTCAAGGTTACCGTAACCCCCGGTGAACGCGGACAGGGCATCAACTTCATCGACGAAGTTAAGGGCGGCAATATTCCCCGCGAATATATCCCGTCTGTCGAAAAGGGTATGCGCGAAACCGCAGAAACCGGCTCGCTAATCGGCTTTCCGATCATCGACTTTGATATCAAGCTGACCGACGGCGCCTACCATGACGTCGACTCCTCGGCGCTGGCGTTTGAAATCGCGGGTCGCGGTTGTATGCGCGAAGTCGCGCAAAAGGCGGGCATCAAACTGCTCGAGCCGATCATGCAGGTCGAGGGGGTGACGCCGGAAGACTTTCTGGGCGATGTTATCGGCGATCTTAATAGCCGCCGCGGCCAGATTCAGGGGACCGACAGCCGTGGCAATGCCCAGGTGGTGGAAGCAATTGTGCCACTGGCCAACATGTTTGGTTATGTGAACCAGCTGCGTTCGTTCTCTCAGGGCCGCGCGCAGTACACGATGCAGTTTTCGCATTATGACGAAGTGCCGTCCAACGTCGCCAGCGAGCTGAAGGAAAAGCTCGGCTAAGGACGCTTCCAAGGTTGATTGCGCTCACCCTTGCAAGCGCGCCACGTTCCGGCGGAATTCCGGACGCGGCGGCAAAAGGGTGTTGACAGATTTGCTTAGTCTCGCCAGAGCGCGGCGCAGACTATCGCACTAGATAGAAACAAAGGTAGGATAACATGGCTAAAGAAAAGTTTCAGCGGACGAAACCGCACTGCAACGTAGGCACCATCGGTCACGTCGACCATGGCAAGACCACGCTGACTGCAGCGATCACCAAGGTTTTGGCAGAAGAATTCGGCGGTACTGCTGTGGACTTCGCCAACATCGACAAGGCACCTGAAGAGCGTGAGCGCGGTATCACCATTTCGACCGCACACGTCGAATATGAAACCGCTGCGCGCCACTATGCGCACGTCGATTGCCCGGGCCACGCCGACTATGTGAAGAACATGATCACCGGTGCGGCGCAGATGGATGGTGCGATTTTGGTGGTGAACGCTGCTGA
>JBGSLY010000230.1:0-2336 GCA_041740435.1 Parasphingorhabdus sp. | reverse complement strand
ATCAAGCTGGTGGAACAATTTGACCAGAGCGTCGCCATCGCCAGCCGCATTTCCGAACTGACCCGCGATTTTGCGATTGCGATTTTTCTGGTGATTTTCACGCTTCTGCCTTTGGGTCCGCGCGCGTCGATCATCGTGATGATTTCGATACCGCTGTCGCTGGCATCCGGCGTGCTGGGGCTCAGTCTTATGGGCTTTAACCTCAACCAGCTGGCCATCGCCGGGTTCATTCTTTCACTGGGGTTGCTGGTTGATGATTCGATTGTTGTGACCGAAAATATCGCCCGGCATTTGCGGATGGGCAAATCGCGCAACCAAGCCGCGGTTGACGGCACGCGGGAAATCACATTGGCGGTGCTGGGATCGACCTTTGTCCTCATTTTCGCCTTCATGCCCATGCTGTTTTTGCCCGAAGGGGCAGGGGCCTATACCCGCTCGTTCTTTGTTTCGATCATCATCACCGTGCTGGCCTCGCTGGTAATCTCTTTGTCGCTAATCCCCTTTCTCGCCAGTCGGATTCTGCGGCCCGATGAAGACCCGGAAGGCAACCGGTTTCTGCAATGGATCAACTCACGGATTCACACGATTTACCGGCCTATTTTGCACCGGGCGATGGAAAATCCCTGGAAGACCGTGCTGGGTTCGCTTGCACTTTGTTTTGCTTCGTTCGGCTTGGGGCCAATCATGGGTTTCACGCTATTTCCCTATGCCGACGCTGCGCATTTCCGGGTGACTGTGGAAACCGAGCAGGGCAGCAGCCTTGACCGGACAGAACAGGTGGTCGAACAGGTGTCGAAGATTCTGGCGCAGGAAAAGGCGATCAAGGTTCGTGCCGAAAACATCGGCAACACCAATCCGCAGGTTTTCTATAATGTCGGCCAAGGCGCGGAGCGCACCAATCTGGGCGAAGTTCTGGCCGTGATGGAAGAGTGGGACCCCAACGAGGGACCCGACATGCTGGAGCGCATCCGCACCCAACTCGACGCTATCCCGGGTGCGCGGATCAAGGTATCATTGTTCCAGAACGGTGCGCCCATTGAGGCACCGGTTGTGATCCGAATTACCGGCCCCGAACTGGCGGTGCTCAAAGATTTGGCGCGGCAAACCGCCAATATCCTCAAGGATACGCCCGGCGCACGCGATGTGGTCAACCCGATTGGTACCGATCGGCTCGACCTTGATCTGGGGCTGGACCCGCAAAAAACCGCCCTGCTCAATATCGCGACCGGCGAGCCCAGGCGGGCGATCCGGCTGGCGCTGAGCGGGGAGCGCGTGGCCTCCTACCGCGATGCAGAGGGGGATAACTATCCGGTGACGGTACGCCTGCCGCTCGATCAACATCAACCGGTTTCGGTTCTGGATGATATTTACCTTGCCAACCGCACCGGCGATCCGATTGCCCTGTCGCAGGTCAGCACGCCCCGAATGACCCCCGTCCCACCCGAGATTCAGCGCTTTCAATTGGAGCGTTCGGTTTCTGTGACCGCGCAAGTCGAGTATACCGCAATTCCGGCCCGGGTCAGCGAGGCGGCTTTTGCCAAGGCCTCGGCGTTGAAAGTGCCGCCGGGCTATCGCATCTCGGCTGGCGGTGAGAGCGAAGTGATCGGCAGCACCTTTGGCAATTTCGGACCGATAATCCTGACCGCGTTGCTGCTGATCTTCGCCATTCTGATCGCCGAATTCCACCGGTTCCGCGACGCGATTGTTGTCGCCGGTGTGGTACCGCTTGGACTGTTCGGCGGGTTCATCGCGCTGTTTCTTGTTGGCTATTCGATCAGCTTCATGGCGGTCATCGGCTTTATCGCCTTGATCGGGATTGAGATTAAAAACTCGATCCTGTTGGTCGATTTCACCAACCAGCTGCGCGACCGCGGGGTCGGGCTGAAGGATGCGATTGAACAGGCCGGGGAAATCCGGTTTTTGCCGGTGTTGCTGACCTCGATCACTGCGATTGGCGGATTGATGCCGCTCGCCATTTTGGGCGGTTCGCTCTATGCGCCGCTGGCGATTATCATTATTGGTGGTTTGGTGAGTTCGACCATCTTGTCACGGGTCGTAACACCGGTCATGTACTGGCTGATCATGCGAAATCAGAAGGACGCGGCCCCCGCAGCGTAATATTTTGGCAATGACCAGCGAATAGGCCCCATGAACCACAAAAGGATGCGATAATGCCACACGAAAAAGCGATACTGGCCGGCGGATGCTTCTGGTGCACCGAGGCCGTTTTTACCCAATTATCCGGCGTCATCGGCGTCGAGAGCGGCTATATTGGCGGCCATACCCCCAATCCAACCTATAAACAGGTGTGCAGCGGCGCGACCGGCCATGCCGAA
>JBGSLY010000229.1:0-7487 GCA_041740435.1 Parasphingorhabdus sp. | reverse complement strand
TGATTCACAAATGTGTGACCGTGCGCCATGCGCTGGCCGCCGAGCGCATCGAGGTCGATGTGGTCAGCATCGATGGCTTTGAATGCGCAGGCCATCCGGGCGAACATGATATTGGCGGGCTGGTTCTGTTTCCCGCCGCTGCCGATGCGCTGACCATTCCCGTCGTGGCCTCGGGCGGGATCGCCGATGGACGCGGGCTGGCCGCAGCGCTGGTGCTGGGTTGTGACGGGGTGAACATGGGCACCCGCTTCATGGCGACGAAGGAAGCGCCGATCCATCAGGGCATCAAGGACAAGATTGTCGAGATGGACGAGAATCAGACGCAGATAATCTTCCGCAGCTATCGCAACACCGCACGGGTCTATCGCAATTCGGTTTCCGAGAAGGTGGCGGAGATTGAGGCTGCGGGCGGCGGGTTCGAGGAAGTCCACCAATATGTGTCGGGCGCGAATCAGGAAATCGCCTGGAGCACCGGCGATATCGAGGCGGGGATGGTGACCGCTAGCCTATCAGGCGCCTTTGTCCACGATGTGCCGACCTGTCAGGAAGTGATCGACACGATCATGGCCGATGCCAAAGCGATCATCACCGGGCGCGTTGCAAATATGTTCGATTGACTTGCCACCCAAATGGTTGAGACAAAACGCCAATAGTATGCTGAAACAATGTTGGTCGGGAATGCCACAATGAACATCGATTTTGCGCCAGAACTCGAAGCTTTTCGCCGCGAGGTGGCTGAATTTTTCGCCGCCGCGCCCACCCCGACCATCCGCGAGGCAGGCCGCAAGACCACCAGCGTCTTTGCGCCGTTCAAGGAATGCATGGAATGGCACCGCATCCTGTTCGAAAAAGGCTGGGTCGCCCCGCATTGGCCTAAGGAATATGGCGGGACTGACTGGAGCGTCGAGCAGCGGTTCATCTTTGCAGAGGAATATCGCAAGGCCGACCTGCCGCCGCTGCTCCCGCAGAGCCTGGGTATGGTCGGGCCGCTGCTAATCGATCTTGGCACCCAGGAGCAAAAGGATCGCTACCTCCCCGGCATTTTGAGCGGTCAGGATTTCTGGGCGCAAGGCTATTCAGAGCCCAATTCGGGTTCGGACCTCGCCTCCTTAAGCTGCCGCGCGGAGGCCGAAGGCGATGACTATATTATCAACGGCTCCAAAATCTGGACGACTTACGCCCACCACGCCAACCGTATGTTCATGCTGGTGCGCACGAGCAGTGAGGGCAAGAAGCAGCAGGGGATCACTTTCCTGTTGCTCGACCGGATGGATTATCCGGGCATGGTGGTGCGCCCGATTGTCGGGCTAGACGGCTTTCCCGAGCAATGCGAAGTCTTTTTCGACAATGTTCGCGTGCCGCAATCGGGACGGGTCGGTGCGGAAAATGACGGATGGAGCGTCGCCAAGCACCTGCTCAAGCATGAACGTGGCGGCAGCGGCGGGGCGAGCCCCGCATTGATGCGCTATTGCGAACGGGCAAGGGAGGCTGCTGCGCAGACCCCGTCGCCCTTTGGCGGCATGCTCGCGGACGATCCGGTATTTCAGCGCGACATAGGCGAGCTCGAAGCCGATATTGCCTCGCTGGGGCATTTCGAGAAGCTTGCGATCAGCGGCCACGACGTCGCCCTCGACCCCGCCTTTCCATCGATGAACAAGACCATCAATTCGGAACTTGTCCAGCGCGCTTCAACGCTGATGATGCAAATATCCGGCGTCGATTCGCTGGCACGGCAGCTTGAGGCGCTGCGGGTCGGCTCGAATGTCGAACCACTCGGCAGCGAGTTCGATCTTGTCGCCATGCCGCTCTATCTCAACAGCCGCGCGACGACGATCTATGCCGGCTCGAACGAAGTGCAGCGCGACCTGATCGCGCGCAGCATGGCTTCGGCCGGGGCAGGAGCCTGAGACCATGGATTTCACTTTCACCGAAGAACAACAGATGCTGCGCGACAGCGTTGGCAAATATCTGGCAAAAAATTACGATTTCGACGCTCGCCAGAAATTGGTTCGTAGCGATGCACCATGGTCGCCGGACGTTTGGCAGCAATTCGCCGAGATGGTCCTGCTCGCGCTGCCCTTTGGCGAGGAACAGGGCGGGTTGGGCGGATCAATCACCGATTGCGTCGCTTTTGTCGAACTCTTTGGCAGACATCTGGTGATCGAACCTTTCACCCATTCGGTCATGCAGGCTGGTGCCGCTCTGGCTGCCGACGAAGGTGCCGCCGCGAAAGCCTGGCTAAAGAAGTTGATCGCAGGGGAGGCTGTGATCGCCTTCGCCTATGAAGAAGGCCATGGCACACCATCGCCTGATCTCATCACCATGACGGCGCAGCCGAGCGGAGAAGGATACACGCTATCGGGTGAAAAGCGGCTGGTGGTCGGAGGAGCCGATGCGCAAGCGCTGGTTGTGGTCGCCCGCAAGGGCCATAGCGGCGCACCCACGCTGTTTCTAGTCGAAGCCGGAGCCGAAGGGCTGGTAGCGCGCACCTATCCAATGATCGATGGACGCAGCGCGGCGAACATCCGGTTCGACGGGGTGCGCGCGGCGGCGCTGACTTGCGCGGGCCAGCAACTTGATCGCATTCTTGCCCAAACCATCATTGTCCAATGTGCCGAAGCGGTTGGTGCGATGGGCGCTCTCGTCGCCCTCACCTCAGAATATGCGATGACCCGCAAACAGTTCGGTATGCCTATCGCAGGTTTTCAAGCGGTCGCCCACCGCCTCGCGGACATGAAGATTGCCTATAACAAAGCGCGCGCAACCTTGCTCTACACCGCCGCGCTGGCGGAATCGGGGGCAGCACGCCCGCGCGACATCGCCATCCTGAAGGGGCAAACCGGCAAGCTCGGACGGGCCATCGGAGAGGCTGCAATCCAAACGCATGGCGGCGTCGGCATGACCGACGAACTTAGCGTTAGTCACTATCACAAGCGCTTGCTTGCCTGCGATGCGATGTTCGGCGACCACAGCTATCATTTTCGCAAAGTTGGCAGGGGTTGAGCAACCCAATCAATGGGCGCACTCACAAACCAATGAGTCGAACCAGAATGCCTTGAATGATTGGCCTGCTGCCAGTTTGATGGACACCAATATAGGCTCATTCATACTACACCGGCTTCGCGTTCAAAGTCGATTGGGCTTTTTTAACCGATCGTCGAATGTCGCCGCATCGGGTTGTAGAAGCGTTCGATATAGTCGAACACATCGGCTCTGGCTTCATCCCTTGATCGATAGACCTTCCTGCCTACCCTCTCAGTCTTGAGCAAGGAGAAGAAGCTTTCCATGGCAGCATTGTCCCAGCAGTTGCCTGACCGGCTCATCGAGCAGGTGACGCCGCTATCGGCCATCAAGCGCTGGAACTGCACGCCGGTATACTGGCTGCCCTGATCCGAGTGATGCAGCAGCGTGTCAAGCTTGCCGCGCCGCCAGATCGCCCTGATCAGCGCAGTGGTGACGAGCTGGGCGGTCATCTCCGCCTGCATCGACCAGCCAACCACCCGCCGCGAGAACAGGTCGATCACGGCGGCGACATAGAGCCAGCCCTCGGCGGTCCAGATATAGGTGAAGTCCGCTGCACACTTCTGATTGGGCCCGCCAGCGGTGAACTGGCGATCCAGCACGTTGTCGGCGATGATCGAGCGTTCGCCCTGATCTTTGGGAAGTCCGCGCCGTCTTGGCCGTGCTCGCAAGCCTTGGGCGCGCATCAGCCGTTCGATCCGGTGCAGACCGCAGGCGATGCCTTCAGCCAGCATATCGTGCCAGACACGCCGCGCGCCGTAAGTCCGGTAGCTCGCTATATGGCTCGCCTTTAACATGGCGCCGAACCTCTCATCGCTGCGGGTACGAGCCGATGGCGCACGGGTGAGCCAGGCATGGAAGCCGCTCCGCGAGACACCGCCAAGAATCTTTGGGAGGTCCCCGCACATCCACGATGCCGGCCATATCTCCCGGTGCTTTGCGATGAAGGCGAACCTCACAGGCTTGCGAGATAATGATCCTCCGGATCATTATCTGTTCCGCTGCGCTCCTTCGCAAAATAGGCCGCGGCTTTTTTTAGAATGTCGCGCTCCGCCTTGAGCTTCGCCACTTCCTTGCGGAGACGGGTGATCTCCAACTGCTCCGGCTTTAACTGCCCGTGCCCCGGAAAGGCGCTGACCGGGTCAAGGCCAAAATCCCTGACCCAGTTGCGCAGCACCGTCTGGTGCACATCCAAATCCCGCGACGCCTGTGCAACGCTGACACCGCGTTCCTTGATCAACCTAACTGCTTCGAGCTTAAACTCGCGCGGAAACTTCCTTCGTTCCATGCTGTTCCTCCAGTTCGATAAAAAACCTTATCTCGGTGTCCATCAAACTGGAAGCACGCCAGCTTATCAATGTACGATCGGGAGAGTTTTAGAGTCTGTTTGGAAATTGGGCTACTGAGGATAGGCGAAGGATTTTTTAGGCCAGTTAGGAGCGGTTACCGCCGCGATGCTGTTTCATAGTTGCACAATCGCCGCGCGACTGGCACGAAAAAGACTCAGGTGACCGACTCGAAGCAATTTCGAAACCGCCCCTTAGGGTCACGACCTCTTAGCGCCTTCGAGAGTTTAAGCAATTTGGCTCAGTCAAGGTAGGAAAAGCTTAGTAACTTGGCCCGCCCCCCGCGAAGGTGGGGATCAATATATCAAGTTTTTCCCACACAGCATTGAACCAAATTGCTTCAAACCTCGAAAGTGTATTTAATAGGTCCTGACCCTAGACAAGCTGCCTTTGATAATGAATGGAATCCAAATATGGCACTCATCAACCACCCGCTCCGGCAATGGGCCGTTGATGAAATGCATTTGCGGCGGTTTGCGCCCGTTTCGGATGATTGCCAAATTTATCAAACGGTTCTCTTGATTGCGGAAGATCAGCGCGCTTCGGAAAATGACCATCTGGCAGCGGGCGAGTCATTTTTTGCTCATTGGCAGCGATCGCCGCGCAGCGTGATGGCAGACGGACAGGATGGCATATATTTCCTGTGGGAACGCCATGCCGAGGCGAGCACAGTCAGTTTGATTTTTCCTACGCGCCAACGGACAGCGCACACAGAACAGGCGATAGAATGGCTGGAAAACTGGCCAGGTTCGGTTATCCGCGCAACGCGTATCAAAACCTTGCCCTCTCCTGATCTTATTCCGGAAAACCTGGATGCGATGGGGATTGTTGCCTCCGATCTGGTGTGTTGCGAGGTGAATAACGGTGTCCGAATCTGGTCCGATTTCGCTATTCACCACGACGACTATGGCCGTTTGTTGGTACAAGGCGGAGATGTTTCAGACGGAGAACGCGGCAGAATTATTCAGCGAATCCAAGAGCTTGGTAACTATCGCAATCTGGCGATGATGGGTTTTCCGGTCGTACAGCAATTTGGACCACAGGTGGATGCGCTGGAAAACCAATTGGCTGAACATGCACAGATGGTGGCCAGCCAGTCTGACGAAGACCGGGATGAGGAGCTGTTGCAGCAATTGGCGGAAATCTCGTCCAAGCTCGAATTGATCCGTTCGGCAACCAGCTTTCGGCTCAGCGCGACGACGGCTTATGCGGATGTTGCGCTTGATCGGTTGAACTCGCTGGACGTCACTCCGGTCGCCAATTTTCAAAGCCTCAGAGATTTTACTGAGCGCCGCCTCATTCCCGCACGGCGGACATGCGCGGTGTTTCAGTCCAGACTGGGCCATATCGCCGAACGCATTGCCCGCATCATGCATACCCTCGATGTGCGGGTCGATACGAAAATCAAGGCGCAGAACCTGCGATTGATGAAATCGATGGAGCGATCGACTCAGTTGCAATTGCGCTTACAGACCTTGGTCGAAGGGCTGTCGGTGATCGCCGCCGCCTATTATATGGTCGGCCTGATCGCCTATGTGGTCAAGGGTGTTGCTGCAGTCCCCAAAGGCTCCCTAACCGATTTGATCATCGGTGGTGCCGCCATCCCGGTGATTATCGCAATTTACTGGTTGGTGCATCGCCTACGCGGCAAGGTTCTGAAGGAAAATGAAGGTAAAAATGATTAAATATCAATGATTTGGAATAGAGTTTCTGAATCTGTCTTTTCATCGCATTTCAAATGGTTTAGCATCATAAGATATTGATTATGTGGTCAATATAACCTGATAGGAGAGAATATGGTAAGGATTAAAACATTGGCAGCTGTGGCCACGATGTCCGCCATGACCGCAGCCTGTTCCGGCGGCGGTTCGGAGTCCAGTGCACCGGCTGAACCCACTACACAAGCGGCACCGGAACCTGCCGCAGCCCCGGCACCCGCGCCGGCCGCTGCACCCGCTGGTCCTCCGGCAGCAGATGATTTGACGACAAAAGATGGTGTCGATTACGCCAGCCTGACCGGCGATGCCACCAAAGGGAAAGCAGTATTCGCCCAGTGCCGGACCTGTCACGTGACCGACCCCGGTGTGAATAAAACCGGACCTTCGCTTGCTGGACTCATTGGACGCAAGTCCGGATCGGTTCCTGGTTTCACCTATTCGGAAGCCAATAAGAACAGTGGCATCACCTGGACCGAAGCCAAGTTGTTTCAGTATCTGGAAAATCCGCAGCGCGTGATCCCAAAGACCAAGATGATCTTCACCGGTCTCCCCGACGCTCAAAAGCGTGCGGACGTAATCGCTTATCTGAAAAATCCGACCTGATTGTTTTCAGGCAAGATGCAAAAAAGGCCGGGTTCTCCCCGGCCTTTTTTTTCACCTTACGCCACATCGCGGCGAATGATTTATGCCGCGAGTTCCCTTCGAGCAAGCGCGCATTGTGACCAGATTTCGCTGAGCGCATTGATCAGTTGGTCGATATCGCCATCGCTATGGACTGGTGACGGCGTGATACGCAAACGCTCGGTTCCGCGCGGGACGGTCGGATAATTGATCGGCTGCACATAAATGCCGTGATTGTCCATCAGCCAGTCGCTGATAAACTTAGCCTTATGCGGATCACCGACCATCACCGGGATAATATGGCTGGGATTGGGCAAATGTGGGATGCCCATCCGGTCGAGCGCACCGCGCACCCGGGCGACTTTGGCTTTTTGCGTGTCGCGCTCTTCATTGCTGTCCTTCAAATGCCGGATACTGGCACAAGCACCGGCGGCAATCGCGGGCGGCAGGGCGGTGGTGAAGATGAAACCGCTGGCAAAGGTGCGGACGAAATCGCACAAATCCCGTGACGCGGCGATATAGCCACCCATAACACCAAAAGCTTTGCCCAAAGTTCCCTCGATAACAGTAATCCGGTCCATCAGACCTTCCTGTTCGGCAACGCCGCCGCCGCGCGGCCCATAGAGGCCAACGGCGTGCACTTCGTCGATATAGCTCATCGCGTTATGCTTTTCACAGACGTCGAGAATTTCAGCGATTGGTGCGATATCCCCGTCCATCGAATAGACGCTTTCAAACGCGACCAGCTTGGGCAGCGCCGGGTCAAGCGCGCTCAGTTTGC
>JBGSLY010000228.1:0-2367 GCA_041740435.1 Parasphingorhabdus sp. | reverse complement strand
CACTGCCGCTAATCATCGGCGGCCTGTTGGTTGGGTTTGGCACCCGGCTGGGTTCGGGCTGCACCAGTGGTCACGGCGTGTGCGGCATGTCGCGTCTTTCACCCCGGTCGATAGCCGCAACCGCGATGTTCATGGGCGCAGGTTTCGCCACCGTGGCGGCCCTGCGTTTGGGAGGTCTGTTATGAACCGGACCGTTGTTGCTCTTTTTGCAGGGACTTTATTTGGCGCGGGTCTGGCCTATTCCGGCATGGCTGACCCCGCCCGGGTGCAGGCTTTTCTTGATCTGTTGGGCAATTGGGACCCGACACTGGCGTTTGTCATGGGCGGTGCGATGATCCCGATGGCTATCGCCTGGATTATACAACGCCGTCTGCAAAAGCCGTTTGCCGACGCAAAATTCGATTTGCCCGGCACGGGCTTGATTGACAGCAAGCTGGCGATTGGTGCGATTCTTTTTGGTATGGGCTGGGGTATCGCGGGACTGTGTCCAGGGCCAGCCATTGCCGATTTGGCGATTGCGCCGATAGCTGTGCTGCCGTTCGTTGCCGCGATGTTCGTCGGTATGATCGCGCACCGGCTGAAGTCACAATAATTAGATGCGCCCGTCCGGGCAGAGGAACGGTTATGAAGACTTTTGATGTTGTGATTGTGGGCGGCGGGAGTGCGGGGATTGCGACCGCCGCCAGCATAATGAAGCGCAACCGCAAATTGTCGGTGGCAATCATCGAACCCAGCGATGTCCATTATTATCAGCCCGGCTGGACGATGGTAGGCGCAGGGGTGTTTGACGCGGAATTCACCCGCAGACGGGAAGCGCAGCTGATCCCGGCGGGCGTGGAATGGATCCAAACCTCGGCCACAGGCTTTGCACCCGATGAAAACACGGTGCTTTTAAGTGATGGCGGCCGTGTGTCCTATCGCGTTTTGGTCGCCTGCCCCGGCATCAAGCTCGATTGGAGCGCCATTGGAGGCCTTACTGAAACGCTGGGCAAGAATGGCGTGACCTCTAACTACAGCTATGACTTAGCGCCGTATACCAACCGCCTTGTTAAAGACATGAAGCATGGTCGTGCGCTGTTCACCCAGCCGCCGATGCCGATCAAATGCGCCGGCGCGCCGCAAAAGTCGATGTATCTGTCGTGCAGCGCTTGGGAGCGTGCGGGCGTGCTAGGTGACATAGACGTCCAATTCCATAATAGCGGCGCGGTGCTGTTCGGTGTTGCCGCCTATGTGCCCGCGCTGATGGAATATATCGAACGCTACAACGCGCATCTGAATTTTGAATCAAAGCTGGTGGCCATCGACGGCCCAGCAAAATTTGCGACTTTTGAGCAGAAGCGCGGCGACATTATCACGCGGGTCCAAGAGCCATTCGACATGATCCATGTCGTCCCGCCACAAGTCGCGCCAGATTTCGTGCGCAGCAGCCCGCTCGCCGCCGCCAGCGGCTTTATCGAGGTCAACGAAACGACGCTGCAACATGTCCGCTATCCCAATGTCTTTGCTTTGGGCGATGCCTGCTCCGCATCAAACGCCAAAACAATGGCGGCGGCACGCAAACAGGCGCCCGTGGTTGCGGTCAATGTCTTGGCAGCGCTCGAAGGCATGCAACCTGTGGCCGATTATGACGGCTATGGCAGCTGCCCGCTCACCGTCGAACGCGGCAAGATCGTGCTCGCCGAATTTGGATATGGCGGGAAATTGCTGCCTAGCTTCCCCAACTGGTTGATCGATGGTACCCGGCCTTCGCGGCTGTCGTGGTTGCTGAAGGACACGATCCTGCCGCCGATTTACTGGCACGGCATGCTCAAAGGGCATGAGTGGATGGTCAAGCCGCACACAATCGGGGCGGCGTAACCCGCATGAAACTGGCGCGCTATCTGCCGATACTGGAATGGGGTCGCGGCTATGGCGGCGTGACGCTGACCAACGATCTGGTCGCCGCCGCAATCGTCACGATCATGCTGATCCCGCAGAGTCTGGCTTACGCCATGCTGGCCGGATTGCCGCCCGAGATTGGCCTTTACGCATCGATCCTTCCTATCATTGCCTATGCCTTGTTCGGCACCAGCCGCGCACTCGCTGTCGGGCCGGTAGCGGTGATTTCGCTGATGACGCTGACGGCGGCGAGCGCCATTGGCCCGCCAGGAAGCCCCGATTTTATCGCGGCGGCGCTCATCCTCGCTTTGCTGTCTGGCCTGATCCTGATTGTCATGGGTGTTTTGCGGCTTGGTTTTCTGGCCAATCTGTTATCGCATCCGGTCGTGTCCGGGTTCATCACCGCGAGCGGTATCATCATCGCCACCAGCCAGTTGAAGTCAGTGCTCGGCATCAAGGCATCGGGCGAGGCGATGCCCGAACTGGTCA
>JBGSLY010000227.1:0-1601 GCA_041740435.1 Parasphingorhabdus sp. | reverse complement strand
CGGCTCTATTTCGAGCCTTTGACGGCGGAAGACGTGCTGGAAATTCTCCACGTCGAACAATCGCGGGGCGAACTGGTAGGCGTTATCGTACAATTTGGCGGGCAGACTCCGCTCAAACTCGCTCAGGCTTTGGAAGATGCCGGTATTCCGATATTGGGCACCACCCCCGATGCCATCGACTTGGCCGAGGATCGGGAGCGCTTTGCCGCGCTGGTCAGCCGACTGGGATTGAAGCAGCCCGCCAACGGCATCGCCCGGTCCCGCGACGAAGCGGTGACGATTGCCGAGCGGATCGGCTATCCCGTGCTGCTACGCCCCAGCTATGTTTTGGGCGGCAGGGCGATGGAAATCGTCGACGGCCCGGCGCAACTTGACGATTATATCACCACCGCGGTGCAAGTGTCGGGCGACAGTCCGGTGCTAGTCGATCAGTATCTGCGCGATGCGATAGAGGTGGATGTCGATGCCATTTGCGACGGACAGCAAGTCGTGGTGGCCGGTGTCCTGCAGCATATCGAGGAAGCCGGGGTGCATTCGGGCGACAGCGCCTGCTCGATGCCGCCCTATAGCCTGCCCGATGATATCATCGCCGAAATGGAGCGCCAGACCGAGGCGCTAGCCTTTGGACTGAAAGTCCGCGGGTTGATGAACATCCAGTTTGCGGTCAAGGATGGCGAAGTTTACCTGATCGAAGTCAACCCGCGCGCCAGCCGGACCGTACCATTTGTCGCCAAGGCCATCGGTGTTCCCATCGCCAAAATCGCGTCGCGGGTAATGGCGGGCGAATTGCTGGCGGACTTGCCGCCGATCAACCGTGCCATCAGCCATATGGCAGTCAAAGAAGCGGTTTTCCCCTTTGCGCGCTTCCCCGGGGTTGATCCCGTTCTTTCACCGGAAATGAAATCAACCGGCGAAGTCATGGGCATTGACCGCGATTTTGCCACCGCTTTCGCCAAGGCACAATTAGGCGCGGGCAATGTCCTACCCAGTAACGGCACCCTGTTTGTTTCGGTAAAGGACACCGACAAGCACGTCGTTGAACCCGGCGTGCGTCTGGCCGAGCAACTGGGTTTCCGGATCATTGCCACCGGCGGCACCGCCAAATATTTTCAGGAACAAGGCATTGCGGTGGAAAAAGTCAACAAAGTGGCCGAGGGACGCCCGCATATCGTTGACCTGATCAAGGATCGCAAAGTGGATCTGATTTTCAACACGACCGAGGGTTGGCAGTCGCTGAAAGACTCCAAATCGATCCGGGCTTCGGCGCTGAATTCCAAGATTCCTTATTATACAACCGCAACCGCCAGCGTGGCGGTGATGCAGGCAATTGCAGCTTTGCGTGAACACAGTCTTGAAGTTCGGCCCTTGCAGGATTATTATAGCCAAGCGCAGGCGTGATCCCCGACATTTTTCAAGCTGCGGACGGCTCCGTTTATAACGGGGCCGTCAAGAGATTGTTTTTAACACACGAGTAACGAAGGAAAGCCGATATGGCGACACCAGACAAGTTCCCGATGCTGGCCGAAGGATATACAAAGATCACCGAAGAGCTGCGGCTGCTGAAAGCAGAACGGCCGGTGATCGTCGAAGCGATTGAAACA
>JBGSLY010000226.1:0-6291 GCA_041740435.1 Parasphingorhabdus sp. | reverse complement strand
CTCGCTGTCGCTGGTGGCGATTGGCGCTTATTTGGTCGCGATGGTCGTCATCACCTCTTTGTTGCAGGTGATTGGCGGCGATTATGCCCGGTTGGTGCAGATTAGCGTACTGTCCGCCATGACGGTGGGGGCTTTGCTGTTATTGCCTTCCGGACGGTTCCGGTCCTGGCTCAGGGTCAAGATTGCCAAGAATTTTTTCCAGCACCGCTATGATTATCGCAGCGAATGGATCCGCTTCACCGACACTATTGGCCGACCGGAGGATGATCAGGCCCCGTTCCACAGCCGGGTGATCCAGGCAGTCGCCGATATTACGGATTCGCCCGCCGGATTGCTGCTGGTTCCGGACGCCAGCGGCGAATTGTCGGTTGCGGCCAGATGGAACTGGAGCCAGGTCGATGTGCCGGTGCCCGCCTGTGATAATGCATGCGCCGGATTTTTTGAGACAACCCAGCATATCGTCGAATTCGATTCGCTGCGGACGGGCAGCGACACACGGTGCAGCATCAGCCAAATGCCCGAATGGATGCTGCGCGAGGAAAGCACTTGGGCTGCGGTACCGCTGGTCCATTTCGACCGGTTGCGCGGGGTGATCCTGCTTGCCCGGCCCCGGGTGTACCGCACGCTAGACTGGGAAGATCTGGATATGCTGCGCGTTGTGGGGCGGCAGGTGGCGAGCTATCTTGCCGAGGAGCAAAGCCAGGAAGCGCTCTCCGAGTCGGAGCGTTTTCAGGAGTTTAACCGGCGCATGGCGTTTATCATGCACGATGTCAAAAATCTGGTCAGCCAGTTGACGCTGCTGGCCCGCAATGCGCAGCGGCACGCCGATAATCCGGAATTTCGCGCCGATATGATCGAAACACTCCAGCAATCGGCGGCCAAGATGAACAGCCTGCTCGCGCGTCTGTCACAGCATAACAGCGCCCGGGCAGAGCCGCCGCGCCCCATTTTGCTCGCCGACTTGCTGCAACAGGTGCTGCGGAGCAATAGCCGGCTGCACAATCTGGAATATGGTCAGCTCGACAATATATTGGTGCTGGCCGATCCGGCGCGGGTCGAACAGATTTTGGGCCATTTGGTCCAAAATGCCATCGATGCCAGCCCGGAAGGCCAGCCAATCCGGCTGCAGGCGCGGCTGCGCGACGAACATGGCGTGATCGAAGTCATTGACAAAGGCGTCGGCATGTCGAGCGAGTTCATCCAGCATCAGTTGTTCAAACCCTTTGTCTCAAACAAGCCGGGCGGCTTTGGCATTGGCGCTTATGAAGCGCGCTCACTGGCCCAGTCGATGGGCGGGCGACTGGAGGTCGAAAGTCAGCCGGACAAAGGCAGCCGCTTCAGCCTGATCCTGCCGCTCGCCCGGTCGTTGAGCGACACCAAAACCGAATCCTTGATGGCACCCCAGAATATAGAAAAGGCCGCATGATATGACCCAAAGGCTGCCCCGACTGCTGATCGTCGAAGATGACCCCGGGCTGCAAAAGCAGCTAAAATGGGCCTATGACGATATGGAATTGTTCATCGCGGGCGACCGCGAAAGCGCCATTGCCTTGCTGCGCGCCGAGGAACCCGATGTGGTGACACTCGACCTTGGCTTGCCGCCCGATCCCGACGGGGTGACCGAGGGATTTGCGACACTGGAGGAAATTCTGCGACTGAAACCCGATACCAAGGTCATTATAGCCTCCGGGCACGGGGAGCGGGACAGCGCGCTGCGCGCCATTTCCAGCGGGGCGTGGGATTTCTATCACAAGCCGGTCGACATTGAAGAGCTGGGCCTGATCGTGCGGCGTGCATTGCATGTACGGCAATTGGAGCTTGAGAATAAGGCGCTGAGTGAAAACCAGCATTCGGGCAATGTGGTTCTGGGCCAGATTGTCACCGGCGCGCCGGAAATGCTCAAGGTTGCGCGGACCATCGAACGGGTCGCCAACACCAACGCCTCGGTCATGCTGCTCGGCGCTAGCGGCACCGGCAAGGAATTGCTGGCCCGCGGCCTACACGATTCGAGCGGCCGCAAGGATCGCAACTTCGTCGCTATCAACTGCGCGGCGATTCCAGAAAACCTGCTGGAATCCGAACTGTTCGGCCATGAAAAAGGCGCGTTTACCGGCGCGATCAAGACCACCGAGGGCAAGATCGAACAGGCCAATGGCGGCACGTTGTTCCTCGACGAAGTGGGCGACATCCCCTTGCCGCTGCAGGTCAAGCTGCTGCGCTTCATTCAGGAGCGGGTGATCGAGCGGATCGGAGGACGGCAGCAGATTCAGGTCGACACCCGGATCGTCTGCGCCACGCATCAGGACCTAGAGACGATGATTTCGGAGGCGCGGTTTCGCGAAGACCTGTTTTACCGCTTGGCCGAGATCGTCATCAAAATACCCGCCCTCGCTGAACGACCGGGTGACGCGAGCTTGCTTGGCCGCCATTTTCTGCAGAAATTCGCGCGGGAGATTAATCCGGCGGTGACCGGCTTTGCCCCCGATGCCATCGCCCGGCTGGAGGAATGGCATTGGCCCGGCAATGTTCGTGAGCTGGAGAACCGGATCAAACGCGCAGTGATCATGGCCGATGGCAAGCTGGTTACCGCCGAAGATCTGGATATCGATGGCAAAAATGCCGAGGATCGCAATTTGCTGAACCTGAAAGCTGCCCGCGAAACCGCCGACCGGATCACCATTCGCCGGGCGATTTCCCAGACCGATGGTAATATATCCAACGCGGCCAAGCTGCTGGGGATCAGCAGGCCAACCCTTTATGACCTGTTGAAACACTATCAGCTGCAAGCCGGATAACTCATGCTTGGGGTTGGCCCAAATCGCCGCGCACTGGCGCGGTTTGTCGCCATAGCGGCGCTGCTGGCATTGCCGGTAACGGGATCGGCCCAGACGCAGGTGCCGCCCGACGCGCTGGCCAGCTTTGAAAAGGCCAAGGCGGACGCAGACACGGGCAACTGGCAAGCAGCAAAAGTCCATTTGCTGAACGTCGGCAAAATCGCTCCCAACTGGCGCGAGGCGCGTATCCTACAGGCGCGCACGGCGCTGATGCTGGACGATGGTGAAATGGCCGAGGATGCGCTGCGCATCGCGCTAGAACAGGGCGAGAAACCGGGCAATGTCCGGCATTTGCTGGGCCATGCGCTGTTCCTGCGCGGCAAGTATGAGCAGGCCAAAAAGCAGCTGTCGGCTGGCGATATTCCGCGTGGTGACCTGCCCTATGCCGCCCGCTATCTGGCGAAAACCGCGGCGGCTCTGCAGGATCTTCCCCTCGCCGACGCGGCCTTTACTGCAGCGTTCAAGCTGGATTCGAAAAACCCGGCGCTTTGGACAGATCTGGGCCGGTACCGGCTGTCACTGGCCGATCAAGGCGGGGCCATTGCGGCGGCGGAACGGGCGCTGAAGATCGATGCGAACTATGTGCCTGCGCTGCTGCTGCGCGGGGAGACGGTTCGGGGTCAATTTGGTCCCGTCGCGGCGCTGCCATGGTTT
Organism: Parasphingorhabdus sp.; assembly: GCA_041740435.1. Taxonomy (GTDB): domain Bacteria; phylum Pseudomonadota; class Alphaproteobacteria; order Sphingomonadales; family Sphingomonadaceae; genus Parasphingorhabdus. The sequence goes on along the minus strand of JBGSLY010000226.1, from coordinate 2,803 downwards.
GAAAGGGCGCTGGGAGAGGACAACACCAATATAACCGTTCTTGCGCAATATGCTGCCACATTGGGCGATGCGGGACGCGCCACCGACATGCTCGCCATCTGCCGCCAGATCCTGTCCCGCGACAATAAGAATCCCGACGCCTATTACATGCAATCGGTGCTGGCGGCGCGGGCCGGGCGCTATAAACTGGCGCAAAGCCTGATGCAGCGGACCAAGGGCAAGCTCGATGATGTTCCTGCGGTCATCCTGACCCAGGGGGTGATCGCCTTTGGGACAGGCAGCTATAATCTCGCCGCAGAACGCTTTCGCCGACTCCTAGCCATACAGCCCGACAACCGGCGTGCGCGCGACCTGCTGGCCCGTTCCTTATATTTGGCGGATGATGCCAAAGGGGTGTTGGAAGCCCAGCAGGCAATCGGCACGGGAAGTGGTTATGCCGCCTGGGTCAGTGCCCGGGCGATGGAGCAATTGGACAAGCGCAGCGATGCCGCCAAATTGCTCGACGTGGCGGCGGTGCATGGCTTTGGCGCGAACCCGGTCTTGCCCGGCGGCAGTGCGATTGGACAATTGCGTTCCGAAGCCCGGCGCCAGCCCGACAATGCACGGGCGGTTATTCCCTATATCCGGGCCTTGGTCGGAACCGGACAAATGGGCGAAGCCTTTGCTCTGGCGCAGCGATTGCAACGGCAAAATCCCGGCGTGGCGGACGCTCATATTCTGGTTGCCGATGTCGCAATGGTGATGCGCCGTTGGGATGTGGCGATACGCGCCCTGACCGACGCACGGGCGCTGCGCTATTCCGAAGGGGTGATGCTGCGACTGGTTGAATCGCAGCGTCAAAGCGGAAGATGGACTCAGGCAGGCGAGGCATTGTCGGCATTTCTAAACCAGAATCCTCAGAATGTCGCCGCGCTAAAGCTGCTCGCCTATACCCATCTTGATGCCCAGAACTGGACGGCGGCGCGGGACTTGTTTGAAAGGCTGCGGCAAAGACTGGGGCACGGCGATCCGTTGTTGCTGGCCGCATTGGCGCAGAGCTATCTGGAACTGGACCGCGCCGACATGGCCGAACTGGTCGCTCGAAAAGCCTATCAGATACAGCCATCGAGTCCGGTAGTCAGCCATGTCTATGGACTGACCTTGCTGGAGCAAGACAAAGCGCCGCGTGACGCCTATGCCTTGCTGCGCAAGGCAGTCCAGATAACCCCGGGCAATACAGCGTTTCAAAGGGCGCTGAAACGGGCGCAGGCCAAGAACATCATCAAAGGCACGGAAAAGCAAAAGACATAAAAAACCGCCCCATCCGGTTACGGATGGAGCGGTCAAGGTTCAGGGAGGTGTTCCGGGCCATAGACACCGGAACAACAGCAATGTGGGTGCAGATTTCCAAATTTGCAAGTCTTGGCGAAGAATTTTTCGTGAGACCTGAAAATCAGGGCCACATCCGCCGCAGGATATTGTGGCGCGACACCAGATGCTTGCCGATAGCGAGCAGATGCAAAACCACCAGCGCCAGCATGACTTTGCCGCCCAGCTCATGCCCTTCGTGCAGCATTTCGCCCAGCGCCTTATTGCCCTCAACCGGCAGCAAGGGCACCTGAAACAGCCCGAAATAACTGATCGGTGCAGGATAGGTCGACATCCATAGCCAGCCGCCAATCGGCAGACCGATCATCAGCGCGTAGAACAGCCAATGGACGGCTTTTGACGCGGCCAGCTGCCAGCCCGGTATCCCGGCGGGCAGCGGCGGGGGCTTGTGCCCCAAACGCCAGGCCAAACGGGCGAGCGAGAGGAAAAGGATCGAAATACCAATCGCCTTGTGCAGGTCCATATAGGGTGTGCGGGCAGCGCGCGACAGATCCTCCGTCAATTCGGCAAGACCGATGTTGGCAATGACACCAAGGGCGATAATCCAGTGCAACCAGATGGCGACACGGGTGTAGCGGACGGTATCACTGTGCATCATTCTCTCCTCTCGGATGTTGCCCGCATGAACCTATGGGTGTTTACATGCCGGGCATTTCGCTAATCTGCGGCATCTTACCGCTTTCCACCTGACGCGCAAACACTTCGCGCATAATCTGCAGCGACATCAGATGCGCGTAGATCAGCGGCAACATGCCGTTCTGGTTCATCTTGCGCAGTTCATCGCCGCGCAGGTCGCGTAGCTTTTCCTCGTTGACCATCTGAAAACCGCGATAAACAAAGGGCTTTTCCACGCCAACCTGCTGAATCGACACTTCGCCATCCATCAGCAACCCGGATTTTTTCAGCTCTTCCATAAACTGGCCAGTCTTTTGCCCTGCGGTTTCAAACTGTTCGCAGAATTCCAAGATGCTCTTGGTCTTTTCCGAAGGGGCCTTGTCATCGAACAGGGTATCGCCTTCGTCGAACGCACCAATGGCCCCAGCGGTCGGGTCAAAACACAGTGACAATTCCTGCGCCTCTGGCGACAAGCGCGCCAGCATGAAGGGATAGCGGCGGACATAGGCAGGCACATAGGTCTGTTCGGTCATATAACCGTCTTCGTTCATGAAGCTGTTGACGCCTTCGTTGAGACCCATCAGGATCAACGGCACCGGATTATCGCCGACCGAAAAGATAATCGGATAATTGCGCGCCGCGATCATAAACTCTTCTGCGGTAATCGGAATGGCGTGCTGATTGGCCATGAACTTCGCATTATCTAGGCCCTTGACCCGCCAGTCGCCATGCTCATTGCTGTTGAGCGGGACCAGATCGTTGTAAAACATCGGCAGATTTGCTGCTTGCGGCGAACTCGCCATAATATTTCTCCCAAGGG
>JBGSLY010000225.1:0-2778 GCA_041740435.1 Parasphingorhabdus sp. | reverse complement strand
GTGCCTGCCGTCTAGTGGTCGATACCGGCATTCACGACAAGAAATGGAGCCGGGAACAGGCGATCCAGTATCTGACCGACAACACCCCCAATCCCGATGGCGATATCAAGAAAGCGATCGAACGCTATATCATCTACCCCGGCCAGGCGACCGCCTATATGATTGGCAAGCTAAAGATCATGGAACTGCGCGCCGAAGCCAAAGCGGCCTTGGGCGAAAAGTTCAAGATCGGCGACTTCCACGATGTTATCTTGCGCAGCGGTCCGGTTCCGCTTGATGTTATGGAGGAGCGAGTCGATGCGTGGGTAGCATCCAAGCGATGAATGCAATGCATTGCATTGAGTTAGAACACTAAAGTTTTTTCGAAATTAGGCGAATCTGTCCAATTATTTGACATGCGAATCGGATAATAGGCTTTTGCGACCCTAGGGACGACCCGCTTTCAGCCGGAAGTTCCCGACTTCGAAAATGGCCTGATGACCTTGTCATCGGGCCATTTTTTTTTACTATTCTCAAAGTTTTTGGGTTATGGACCCTGCAAGCGGAGCAACAACCGCTGTGCAACGGACAGGGTCATCGTGATTGAATTGCGCTATTTTGTGCCGGCAGAGGATGTGCGGGACCTGGTGTCTACCTATTATCTGCTGAACGTGGACCAGCCCCGGCTGGATGACGGGGAACGCGCAGCCATTGCCCAATTGCGCTTTATCTTGGAGGGGTCGGCCGAGCTGGAATTCGCGACGGGGGAGCGTTTTGAGACTCCAACCTCCTGTTTGGTGGGGCCGTCGACCGGCGCGATGCATTTTACTATCAACGGCCCGTTTCGGATGTGGGGCATAGGCTTGTTGCCCGCCGGTTGGGCGATGGCGACCCGGCAATCTGCCGCGCTGTACACCGACCGCGCGGTCGCGGCGCACGATGTTTTTTCGGGCGAGATCGACAATATCCTCCCTGTTTTGAAGGGCCTGGACCGACCAGAGGCGATGGCCGAATGGATCGATCAGGTGCTGCGCTGTATGCGGCCGCGCTTGAGCCCCGAAATTCTGACCTTTACCCGGATGGTGGATGACTGGCTGGTCGCCGACCCCGATCCGGTGGTTGCGGAGCTTATGGCCAAATCCGCGCTCGGACCGCGCCAGACGCTGCGCCAGATCAACCGGCTGTACGGGATGCCGCCCAAGATGCTGGCGCGCAAATACCGTGCGCTGCGCGCCGCGCGGGCATTGGCTGATGGCAATGCCGATGAGCTGGTCAATCTGATTGACAGTTTCTATGACCAGTCGCACATGATCCGCGAAATCAAACACTTCGCCGGAACGACACCGAGTCGTTTGCGGGTTGATGAGGGGCAATTGGCCTGTTTGATCGACCAGCGTCAGGAGCTAAAAGGCCTGATCGCCCGGTTGACAGCCGATACCTGATAAAGCGTAGGGTTACTGAATCCGGTTGCATGATGCGGTAATAAGACTATATTGCTCTTATTATCCCTTTCCTCCTGCGAAACAGGTTCATCATGCGCCTTTCAAGCCTTGCCGATTATGCGGTTGTGATCATGGCTGCGGCTGCCCGCCATTGCGGGGGCGGTATGATTGATCATCGCCGGATCAATGCGCGGGTTTTGGCCGATGAAACCGGTGTGCCGCAACCCACGGTGCAAAAACTGGTCAGCAAGCTGGCCGCTGCGCATCTGATTGAGTCGACCCGGGGTTCGGGCGGCGGTATCCGCCTGTCGCGCCCGCCATCGATGATCACTATCGCAGAGATTGTCGAAGCGATTGATGGGCCGATTGCGATCACCAGTTGTTCGATAATCGATCACCACCACTGTGCCTTGGAACAGGGTTGCTGTGTCCGCCCGCATTGGGGGCCGGTTAATGCCGCCGTCCGGGCCGCGCTGGCCGATGTGAGTCTGGCGAGTCTGGTCCGCACCGTTCCGCCTACCGCTCATGTTGTGCCCACATCGCAACGGGTTAACGCCGAAGGGGTCCCGGCATGACCGACAACAGCGAAGCCCCGGTCAAGGACCGCGCCGCGCACGAAGCCGCCGCATCCGTCGCGGACTACGAGCATGGCTGGTCTGCGGATATCGAAACCGATTTCGCGCCCAAGGGCCTAAGCGAGGACACCGTCCGCTTTATTTCGGCGAAGAAGAATGAGCCGGAATGGATGCTCGAATGGCGGTTGAAGGCCTTTGCCATGTGGCAGAAGATGGAGATGCCCGATTGGGCCAAGCTGAACATCGATCCCATCGACTATCAGGACGCCTATTATTATGCCGCGCCCAAGGAAAAGCCCAAGCTGGGCAGCCTGGACGAGGTCGATCCCGAAATCCTGCGCGTCTATGAAAAGCTGGGCATCCCCATCGAGGAGCAAAAGGTGCTGGCGGGTGTCGAGGGCGCGCGCAAAGTGGCCGTTGATGCGGTGTTTGACAGCGTGTCGGTTGCCACCACCTTCCGCGCTGAACTCTAAAAAGCCGGCGTGATTATCCGGTCGATCAGCGAGGCGATCCGCGAATTTCCCGATCTCGTCCGCAAATGGCTGGGCAAGGTCGTGCCGATGCATGACAATTATTTTGCCACACTAAACTGCGCGGTCTTTTCCGATGGGACGTTCGTCTACATCCCCGAAGGCGTGCGCTGCCCGATGGAGCTGTCCACCTATTTCCGCATCAACGCGGAAAATACCGGCCAGTTTGAGCGCACGTTGATCGTGGCGGACAAGGGAAGCTACGTCTCCTATCTCGAAGGCTGCACCGCGCCGATGCGCGATGAAAATCAG